>JALSPW010000221.1 GCA_026985735.1 Saprospiraceae bacterium | reverse complement strand
AGATTCCCCTTCGCATAAACTTATAAAATTATTTTGTATAATTGCTACCGGTTGAGTCAATACCCGTACCAATCCGGAAACAGAAGGCAGGGATATGCAATTATTACTTTTCACCAATACATAATAATAATTATCACCTATCCGGGGCTTAAGCATTAGATGTGGTATAATTGTAGAGTCAATGATATCTCCTGCCGGATAAAACCCTTTATACCAATAATATTTAACTTCACTTGAATAACTATTCGTTTCTATTAATACTTCTTCCCCTTCACAAATTTTATCTTTAGCAATAATCAACTGAGGCTGACTCAAATCTTCAATAACAACCTCAACAGAACCTGAAGTCTGACATCCGTTCAATCCGGTAACAGTCAAAGTATAAGTACCCGAATAGCTGGCATCCGCATTAGGTCTAACGGGATTTTCCAGATTAGACATGAAATTCTGTGGTCCTGTCCAGTTAATTGTCCAGGTGTTTGGAGGAGCATCCGGCAAATTGGCAAACAATTTTAAAGAATCATTTTTACATACACCTGAGGAAAAATCCGGATGCAATATTTCAACTTCAATTTTAACATTCATCGTACAGGAATCTACTAATCCCGCCTTATCCTTCACAAACAATGTCACCTCTTGATTTGTACCTGAAAAAGAGCAGTCAAAACTATTCGGAACAACTATCATAGTATCAATTTCACAATTATCATAAGATTGAGAACCGATATTCATAGGATCGATAACCGTACTATCCAATCCATTGGAATTAACAAAAAGCACATAATAATCATCGCATATTGCTTTAGGAGCTTGAATGTCTTTTACATCCACAGCAAAATGGCAAGTATCTTTATTACCAAAACCGTCATCCAGAATATAAAATACATTAGACTGTCCTCCGTTAAATAAAACCGCAGGAGGAACACGATTATTTCCAAAATCCATCGCATCAAAAGAAGTATTTCCAACAATAAAATACGATAAATCTATTTCATCATATTCCAAGGTCATATACATCTTGCTAACACCATCGCTTTGCCCGTTTGCAGTCACAGTGGTATCACAAGGATTTATACTATTTGTTTCAGATACGGGACGCGCTGTAAAAGTAACAATTCCATCCTCCGCCCATTTATTAAATTTAGCACTATCCAATCTGATAACGGTAAATGCGGGAGTATTGCAATCACCGGCAATTGTATTATCATTTGCATTTGAAGTATTTCCGATTACTTCTCCATCCTCACTTAATATCTCAAAATATTCATCAGGTTCGTCCACATCACCATTTATTTTAATTTTCAATTCAGGTTTAAACAATAAATGTTGATTTGATAAATTTCCGAAATTAAAAACCTTACTATTTACCGAATAATCATTAACATCAGAGTGGAAGCTAAAAATCATTAAAGCATCTTCAGGATTTGAAGGAACTGTAATGGTCCTTTTAAAGGTATTTATACAATTATCATCATAAGTAAAATCCATCGGCAACGCAACAATTCGTGTACAAGAATCAGGAGATAATTCCACTTCAAAACCGGGTGGACAAGTCAATTGGGGTGCTTGACTATCTTGTATTTCGACAGTACCGTTACAAGAAGATTTATTATTTCCACAATCACTAACAATATATTGAATATCATGAATACCGGATGTCAAATTTGTCAAATATGTATGATCTGTTCCCAAATCGATTAATTCTCCATTATCAATAATTATTGCATTCCGAAGTTGATTGGGATTCTCTCTATTAAAAAGTAAACTAACCGAAACATAGGTACCGCCACAAATATCATTGATCGCCAATTCTCCGATTGCAGAAGACAGATTAGGCTGTAATGTTAAGGTAAGATACCCATCTGAAATCCAGCTTTTGAATTTATCAATAGGAATTTTACCGGCAATATCCATTTCCATATCTTCACATTGATTTTCCGTATGATCAGTAGTATCTATGATTTCACCGTTTTCGCCCAGTATTAAAAAATATTCATTCGCATCATCCGCATCCAAATTTGTAAATGACAGTTTCAACTCAGATAATTTGGAAGGATTCTGTTCATTCGTGTTGAAAGGCCCGATATCCAGTACTATTGTGTTTACAGGAGCCGTATAAGAACCTGCCGTATCAGATTCTATTTTTTTTCGCAAATATTTAGTGATTCCTATTTCTTTTCCTGCACAATTATCTACTGCAGTTGGCATAGAAAGCATAACGGGAGTCTCGCATTCATTAGGAGCTAACACAATCAAAGTATCCTGAGGGCAATCCGTTATTTCAGGTGCAATCACATCTACAATTGCAAATCTTCTTGTAAAACTCAATGTATTGAAACAACGATCATAGAACACAAAATCAACATCTTTATAATATAACACCGTATCTTTATCACATTGCAGTGTATCCATCATATCAAAATAAACAGCTTCTCCAGGAAATGTGGAAATTTCCCCAGGCGTATAAGATCCCGGTTTTGCCGCAAAAGAATAAACCTTATTACAATTATCGGTAACAGAAGCATTGCCCCTGTCTACCAGCCACTGATTAAAGGTCTCTTCAAATAATACGACATCATCACAACTAAGAGTAATATCGGTCGGCTCCTGCAATACAACAGGATAAATGGTATCTATAACGTTAATTTTCTGTACTTTGCTAGTGATATTGCCACATGCATCTTGAAGAGTCCATGTCCTGTTAATAGTATATTGACAACCTGACCCCTGTTTGTGATCAGTATATTCAATATTTAAATTTTGAAAACAATTGTCTGAAATATTTTTTGGTTCGCCGGTTATTTCAAGATTTTCCGTCTCATTACAACCTACCGTAATATCATCAGGTACATCAAATTCCGGGAAAAGGGTATCTATAACTGTAATAGTTCTTGAATGCTGAATCAGATTTCCACATCCATCATCAGCCTCCCAATTTTGAACAATTGAATAATTATAAAAATCGCATGAATCTTCACTCTCTCCACGATTGCTAACTTCACTGAACAAAACTTCTAAATCTCCTTTACATGCATCATAAGCTGTAACATCAGGATAAGGAATCTGAGAAGAACAATCCAAAACGGTATCTTGCGGTTCAAAATTGAAAACAGGAATTGATTCATCATGGGATTTAAAAGTTGTAAAGAATGCAGCATGTTTATTTCCGCATTCATCTTCGGCAATAAAATTCAAACTTACATCATAATCGCAATAATGTTTTGCTTTCAGGGAATATGGCTTATCCCCGACAAGATCTATCCCACTATTCCCATAATTATCCTGCCAAATAAAATGCCATATAATATCCACAGAATCAGTACAATTATCCATGACTTCCGCTCCTCCTTTATTATCAAGCCATTCTTCCAGCAAAGAATCCGCTTCATCATTGCATATTATATCCAATGGTTGCGGATTGGAAATAACAACAGGTTTGGCATTATCAAAAGTAAAGAACTTTGCATCCAAAGTATCCGTAGCGGCATTATCAAATTGATCCATAGCTGTAAAGAAAACGGTAACCGAACGAGTATTGCCACAATATTCATTAACGGACTGATTGAATTCCGTTTCTGTTTCCTGTAATGTCTTATCAGCCCAATATAAAACATCATTACAATTATCAATTGCTATCATCCCCGCATGATTATTGTACCAGTCATGCAATTTTTGAATAATAGTATCCTCCTCCGTATTACAGGAATAAGATTCATCAACAGGCAATACAGTTATTAAAGGATCTAAAGTATCAACAAAATCAATATCAAATGAAAAAAAATCCGCATTGCCCTGATCATCTGTAGCACGATAAGTAACGGTTACTTTGACTCCTGCTTCTATAACCTCATTCAATTGATAATCATCACTAATACCATATATATAAAAAGAATCAATTTCAGCTCCGATTGTAGATGTAACAGTTGGAGTATTGGGATGCCCCCAATCCAGAACAGCTTCACAATTATCATCAACAAACAGGGTGTCAGGACCGGTATATTCAAATTGAAACTGGGCAAATCCGGAATACGAAAATAAACCGATAAAATAAACAATCAGTAAAATTTTATTTATCATCTGTAATATTTTTATAGCTACTACTCAGTTAGAGTGCTATTGAAATAAAAAATAGCTAATCATGTTAAGGATATTATACCACCTTTTAACTAACGATACGTTCAAACCTGTCAAACGCTGCATCAAACCTTGATAAAACTTTATTTTTTCCTAAAATTTCCATTGTTTCAAACAAATCAGGCCCTTTTGTAGTACCCGTTACCGCAACTCTGAGCAAAGGAAAGATATTTCCAAAACTTAAATTATTATTTTCAATATATCCTTTAATAATGGTTTCAATACTTTTTTTATCAAAATTTTCAATACCCTCCAATTTATTTCTTATCTCTATAACATGCTCATTATTCGGACTTTTCCATTTTTTTCTCACTATTTTTTCTTCAAAATCAAAATCGTCTGTAAAAAAGAATTTTGCTTTATCGACAATTTCAGGTAATAGCTCTATTCTCGGTTTCATCAATTTAGCTATTTTCAAAAGAGATTCTTTTTCATATTCAAAATCAGCATTTTCAATATAAGGCAAAATCAATTCCACAAATTCCTTGTCCGTTTTACCAAGCAAATACTGCTGATTAAACCATTTTGCTTTTTCAATATTAAATCTAGCTCCCGATTTCACTATTTTATCAAGAGAGAACGCTTCTATCAATTCATTTATTTCAAACATTTCCCTGTCATCACCGGGATTCCAACCAAGAAGTGCAAGAAAATTAATAGTTGCTTCCGGCAAAAAGCCAAATTCTTTGAATCCGGTAAAATTATCTTCCGGATTATCTCCATTCCAACTAAGAGGAAATACCGGAAAGCCGAATTTCGCACCGTCTCTTTTGCTTAATTTTCCTTTTCCCACCGGTTTCAACAAAAGCGGTAAATGTGCAAACTGAGGTTTCGAATCATCCCAACAAAGATACCTGTACAACAAAACATGATGTGCGGTACTGGAAAGCCATTCTTCACCTCTTATCACATGAGTAATTTTCATATAATGATCGTCAACGATATTTGCGAGATGGTATGTCGGAAGTCCATCACCTTTAAGTATCACTTTATCATCAAGCTCATTGCTATTGAACTTAACTGTACCTCTCACAATATCGTTAAAAACAATAGTTTCATTTTCAGGCACTTTCAATCTTATAACATACGGAACACCGGCATTTATCATTTCCAATGCCCGTTCCTTACCCAATTTCAAGCTATTATTCATTGACAATCTGGTGGAATGGTCATATTTGGGAGAATGCACTCCTTGAGCTGTCATTGCCTCCCGCCATTTATCCAATTCCTCCGGTGTGTCAAAAGCATAATAAGCATATCCCATATCAACCAACTTTTCGGCATACCGTGCATAAAGCTCTTTTCTTTCACTTTGACGGTACGGACCATATTCCCCGCCCTGGTCAGGACCTTCGTCAGGACTCATACCCAACCAGGTTAATGATTTTTTTATATATTCTTCCGCCCCGGGTACAAATCTTGTTTGATCGGTATCTTCTATTCTTAATATAAAAGTTCCGTTATTTTTTTTTGCAAACAAATAATTGTATAATGCAGTCCTCACGCCTCCAATATGCAGAGGACCGGTAGGACTTGGTGCAAATCTCACTCTAATTTTATTCATATAATTATTTTTCGACTATTACAGTTAAATCATTTTGATTAAAAAATATCTTTTCTTAGCAATATTTATTGAAATAGAGTTATGATAATCAATAAATAATACTAAACCGATGCAAAAATAACTATTTTTTATCTCAAAAACACTCCCCATGAGTAGTTTTATTTAATCCATGTAAAAAATAAAACAATTATCGGATAAATTTAATATTTTATGGGCAGGCACTAATTAATGTCTGTCTATAAAGTGCTTGATTTTTTAAAAACAAAGATTTTTGATGAGATTTTTACTTTTCGGAGACGAAGTGATGCCTTTGTATCAGCGAGTTGAAGAAAATATAAATATCGCAAAAAGAATGTTTTTAAATTTTAATGATTTTATGGACAGACACTATTTAGCAACGACTCATTTGTACTGAATATACTGATTTTAAAAAGTCTAATTCTTACCAAATGTCATTTTTATCATATCTTTCATAGTCAATTTCTTCCCATACATAAGTATACCTGATCTATAAATCTTTGCACTAATCCATATAAAAAGAATACAGGTCATAATAAGTAAAACCAAAGATAAAACCAACTGCCATACAGGCGGGTCAAATGGCAATCTCGCAGGCATTACTATCGGTGAAAACAATGGAAATATAGACCCGAAAACAGCCAGTTGACTATCGGGATTCTCAATGCTGTTGAACATTATTATCATAGCAAAAACAACAGGTACGGTAATCGGCCATATCAAACTTTGACTTTCACCCTGATCATCTCCTATTGCCGTACCTACCGCTGCAAACAAAGACGAATACATAAAATATCCTCCCAGGAAAAACAATATAAATGCAGGCAAGATCAAACTCCAATTCAATGAGAAAAATTCATGAATTATCATATTTATCGGAAATTGTTTAAGATCTTCAGGATTTACTTGGGATTGCATTCCCAGCATACCTTCATTTTGTGGTACATGTCCGAAAAATACACTGGCCAAAAACAAAATAACAGGAATAAAAATAATCCAAATAAAAAGCTGTGTCAACCCGACAGCCCCTACTCCAATCACCTTACCAAGCATCAATTGAAACGGCTTTACCGAAGATATTATAATCTCCACTATCCTGTTGATTTTTTCTTCCATAACACTCCGCATCACCTGCGTACCGAAAATAAATATCACCATATATAGCAAAAAACCCATTACAAAGGCAAGTGCCGTAGATATAATCAATGAAATTTTACCCGTTTTATCTCCTGCATTATCAATAGCCTCAGCATTTTCCAAACTTACTTTAACACTTAACATATCCAAAATCTTCCTGTCAATATTGGATTTTTTAATCTTATATTCCTTAAAAGCCCTCCCTATATCACTTTCTATTTTTCCCAAAATTGTTAATCCGGGCTTTTTGGGCGAATAATATTTTACTTTTAAATCTCCGGAATTGTCATTATAAACCGGAATATGCGCCAACATATCATATCCTTGAACCGAATATTCTTGTTTCAGATTTTCTAATTCCCCATCAGTAAAAGTATATACATACCCTGAATTTTGTTTATGATACCTCTTGAAAATTCCGGATTCATCTTTTACCAATATTTTTTTTGTAGAATTTCTAACCAAATACGTTGATAAAAATCCCATACCAAATGTAATAGTGGCAAAAGCCAATGGTGCTAAAATCGTAACAATAAGAAATGATTTCTTTCGCACTCTCACCAAATATTCACGTTTTATTATCAACCAAAGCTTATTCATCGTTAAATTTTTATTTTGTTACCAATTTGATAAAAATATCATTTAGAGAAGGTAATACTTCCGCAAATGATTTAATATTTATGTTTTTATCTATAAAAAACTTTAAAATATCATTGGAGCTACTTTCTTTTATGGTTTTGAATACCAAATCCCTCCCGTCAAAACTTACTATTTCCAATCCCTCCAATTCGGTTTCGTCAACCTGATTATAAAATTCAATATGATATTTGGATTCTTTAAAATCATCTTTTATCTTTTCTACATTTCCCTCCAATATCACCTTCCCTTCATTAATCAATACAATGTCTTCGCATATCTCTTCCACTTGCTCCATTCTATGAGTAGAAAATATAATCGTAGCTCCATCTTTCCTCAATTGTAAAATTTCATTACGTATCAATTCCGTATTTACCGGATCCAATCCTGTAAATGGTTCATCCAGTATAATTAATTTCGGATTATGAGCTACCGTACAAATAAATTGAACTTTTTGCTGCATCCCTTTTGACAATTCTTCTATCTTTTTATTCCACCAGTCTTTCATCTCAAATTTCTTCATCCATGCTACTATAGACGATTTAGCCTCATTATGTGATAAACCCTTCAACTGCGTCAAATAAAGCAATTGCTCACCTACTTTCATCTTTTTATACAACCCCCTCTCTTCCGGCATATATCCTATTTTCCCGGGATGAAACTCATTTAGTTTCTCTCCATTAAAATATATTGCTCCATCATCAGCATTCAAAATACTTGTGATTATCCTTATCAATGTAGTTTTCCCGGCTCCATTAGGACCTAATAAACCGAAAATACTCCCTTTTTTTATTTCAAAACTGATACCATTTACTGCCGTCTTTTTGTGGAATCGCTTTACTACTTTGTCTATTTTAAGTATCTCCATCAATAATTCATATTTTATTCAAATAAATCAATATCTCTTTTTGCATTGTCTATTGCCAAATCAATTCAAACACCTCATTTTCACATTAAATCCACTCAATTTTCTGATTTTTTTGTTTTTTGGGCGATTGCCCGCCTCCACCCCGCTCAACCATTTACAGCGGTCACCGGGCTATTCGCGGGTACCGTCCTCATTCGGCAAAAGCCTCCTTCGGACAGCTCTCTATCGTTCGCTCCGCTACTATCCCTATCGCAAACCACTCCCTCAAATATTACCTCCACCTACAAATAATTAAACCTTAATATTCTCACATCCTACCCTATCAACCCTATTCATAATTCGCCTCCTTTTGTCTTTTGTCTTTTCCCTTTCATCTTTCCACTCAAAAGTACCTCTTAAAAACAAATAGATATAGTTTTTTCGACAAATAACTTAAAATTACAGATTAATATCTAATTTAAGTCGCTGCCAATATGCCTCTCGCCTATCTATCCCTTCAATAACAAAGTAAAGAGCAATTGTAACCGTGAACACTGAACTACAAGTGGTGCATGAAAGAGCAAAATCGCAAGTAATTTAATGTAAAATTATATTTCAAACTTCAAAACTTTATACTTTATACTTCT
>JALSPW010000220.1 GCA_026985735.1 Saprospiraceae bacterium | reverse complement strand
CCAATGATTCGTCAAATGTATATTTTGTACATAATTATATGGATGCGTCATCGGAAGAGTGCAAAAATGAATTTACGATAGATCAAAGTTTGAGGATGTGGGATGTGTTGGAAGATAATGGTTGGCGATGGAAATTGAAGGAATCTAATGGATGTCATCCTGACTGTGGTGATTTTGCCAGTTCTTTTGAAGTGGCATCATCAACAACGGGAATAACCCCTATATATGTAAAGTTTGATAACACGTCAACATATTCTTCGATACCAATAGAAAGATATTCGTGGAGAATAGAAGGAAATGAAGTAGCTACAACAGAAAATTTAATATATCCATTTGATACTTATGGAACATTTGAAGTATGCTTATATATTTATAGTGAAAATGATAAATGTACTGATTTTTATTGTGAAGAAGTTATTATTCAACCTGAAGTAGTACCCCCAAATCCGTGTGAGATAATTAATAACTGGTCATTTGAAGAGTTTTCAGGAGTGAAATATGAACCAAATGATCCTCTCTGCCAAGATTTATCCAACTTAAATAATTGGACAGAGTGTCAAAATGATAAAAAGCCTTGGTATTGCGCTTCACCTTCACAAACTACATATTTAGGAATTAGAGAAGAAGAGGATGGGTTTTGTTCGACTGATGAATTGAGTTCTTTAAAAGAAAATAAAATGTATGAACTTAAATTTGATTACTCAGTTCAAAAAACTGATATAAGCGGTATGCAAAAACCATCACTAAAGATTAGATTAATTGACCCTTTTACTGATTATTCGGGATGGAGTGCAAGTGTACCTATAATAGACTTAGATAACTTGGATATAGACTATCCATCAACTGCTGGTTATGAAGGGAATACTCATTATTTTTGTTTTACAAATGAAATTTTTAATGAAGATAATGTTGATTTCGATTTGGATTGGAAACATTATACCTATATTTTTAAATATGATTATTCAAATTTTATAAATCTGGGAATTATACCTCATTTATATATTTTTACAGAAAATAATGAAGGGTATATTATTTACATAGATAATGTTTCAATAAGCGAATGCCCTATTTTTTGTCAGGGTGTTCCCGAAATAATCCAAATAAATAAATCTGATTGTGCTGTTGATTTTTATGGGGAAAGTACTGAAGGTGAAACGGAATATATCAAATATTGGTGGGATTTTGGAGATGGAACACCAATAATGATAGGTAAAAATGTTCATCATGAATATAAGTGGGATGGAACATATAATGTATGTTTCTATATGGATTGCGGTAGTGAAGTGAAGAGTACTTGTCAGGAAGTCACCGTTAGTAGCGATTGTGAATCGTGTCGTACTTTTCAGTTTACAATAGAAGCACAACGATGTTCTGAGGGTGATAGTTATATTGCAAATTTTCCACTTTATCCTGTTGATCCCGGATATGTTCCTTGCAATGAAAATGGACAGTTTATGTATTCCAATGAAGCAGATATAGAAGTAAAATCCTATTTGTATGATGAAGAAAACGAAACAATGAATATAAGCATTGAGATTACTCCTAATGGTGGTGGTTTTGGAGATGATATCACAAGCCATGTTACATTGTGTCCTGAGGACGGAGACGGAGATCCTATTTGCTATTTCATTAGTGTCCCAATGATTGGAAATGAATGCGATAATTGTATTCAATCGAATGAAGTTCTTACGGCAACTTGCGATCAAAGTAAGACAACGGAGGATACATATACTTATACGGGAAGTTATATATTTCCTCCTGGTATCTTGCCTTGTACTAATGCATCAAGAATAATATCTTCCGAAGCGGGATTGAGTATGCAAGTTTCAGGAAATACCGTTGATTATACAATAGTGACTACCAATGACAAACCATTTAATACTGATGTTATGTTTGTGTGTAAGGATGAAGATGGAAATCAGACATGTTTTAATTTTGTTATTGAGATCCCTCAGGTATGTCCTAGATTGAAAAATCCGAAAGGAGCGAAAAAAATGCTGCTAAATGAAAAAGATTTGGTCAAATCAGAAAAAAACAGTATATTTATCACACCAAATCCGGTGAATAATATATTGTATGTTAATCATCAGGATTATGTAGATAAGCCTATGAATATGGAGATAATTGA
>JALSPW010000219.1 GCA_026985735.1 Saprospiraceae bacterium | reverse complement strand
TGCATTATTTGCTCTTTATCATTTTCCTCCTTACCGGCGATAATCAAATCCGGATTTATTGATTTGATAAGCTCTATATTCAAATTTTTTGTTCCTCCTATTTTTATTTTTGATCGTACTTTATCTTTTGGTAAAATACAAAATTTAGTCACTCCGCAAATTCTTTCACTTAAACCCAAGTCAAAAAGGAGTTCTGATTGTGATGGTACCAGCGATACAATTTTCCTTGGAATCTTATCGAGGATTATTTTGTTATTTAATTGATCTGAATAGGTCATAATTTGATAAATTTATCCATTAAATCAATAAAAGTGTTGTAAAAGTAAAAAAAATAAAAAAAAATAAAAAAAGTTTTTAATATTAAAAAAATAAATTTTACCTTTGCACTGCTTTTTAAAATAAGGCCCGTTCGTCTAGGGGTTAGGACGCCAGGTTTTCATCCTGGTAGCAGGGGTTCAAATCCCCTACGGGCTGCTTAAAAAAGAAGGGAAGGTTTTTTAATCTTCCCTTCTTTAATTTTGATACCTGGAGTTTTATTCATATTGAGCAATAACAATTTTAGGTTATATCGATAATTTCTTTGTTTTATTAATATTTTTTTCTACATTTACCGCTTGCAAATATTATTTTCCAACTAGTGTTTGCTATAAAATTGTTGATTTTTGAAATTCTTAAATTTTGTAACAATTCCAGTATGGTTTTTGGGTTGAAAAATATTAGTTTTTTATTTCAGAAGTACTTTAATCAAATTACTAATGCTAAGGCATAACTATTTCTCAGAAAGACAGAATTCTCATTAAAAATCTTTATTTTTCAATATCCAAGTACTTTATAGAAAGAAACTAGTTAGTTACTAACAAAATCAAATTTTTTACTCATGAGAAAAAAATATTATTTATTATTTCTGACTGCTATCTATTTATTAGTATTTCTGTTCTTCTCTTGCAATAAAACAATTAGTGACAAGTCTGATTTATCCAACGAATTTGTTGTGAATCATACTCAGGGTGTAGTTGATAGAAACAAAGCTGTTTTTGTTGCTTTTAATAATAAAATAGATACGATTTTATTTAATAAAAACAAGAATAGTATACTAAAAATAACACCTGAAGCTAAAACCGAGATTTTTATGGCTGGTGATAAAGCTATTAAAATTGTTTCCAATGATTTGAAGCCAGATACTAAATATAAAATAACAATCAATCTTAATAATATATTTTCGAATGTTAATGTTAAAAATGACAGCTATACATTTGAATTTCAAACTATGCCTGTAATGATTGATATAATGTTTTCAGGGTTATGGTCAGAAGGTGACGAACGCTATACTTTGCGTGGCAAAATTTTTAGTTATGACTCTATCGATATTGAAAAGTTAAAAAAGATATGGAAAATCGATTATTCAGGACCAGGGACTCCGGAGTTTAATTATATGCTTAAAAATGGAGAAATTAATTTCTTTCTGGAGAATATTCTTAGAAGTGATAAGGAAGAGTCATTGAAATTGTATTGGAATGCATCGGATTTGGGAAGTAATACCAAAGGTAGTACAACGTTTTATATTCCCGCAAAGCAGGATTTTAAAATTCTTGATTATCGTGTTGTAAATAGAAATCCTACAACTATTGAGATTAATTTCTCTTCACCTTTGAAAAGAAATCAGGAACTCAATGGTCTTATTCATTTTAAATCATTGGATCTGCAACCTGATATTTCCATTGATAACAATAATGTGGATCTTAAGTTTAAAAAAAATATTATAGGAGATTTTGACCTTGTAGTTGAGAGAGGTATTAAAGATATAGAAGGAAATATATTAGATACAAAATATACCAATAAGGTTTTTTTAAAAGCACCAAAACCCCGTGTGAAATTGTTAGGAGATGGTATTATCACTCCTTATTCCCAATCGATAAATATTCCCTTTGAAGCTATCAATTTAAGGGCGATTGACGTCCAGGTGACAAAAATTTATTCCAATAATGTATTACAATTTTTACAAAATAATTATTTGAATTCCGAATACATTGCGGCTGAAGTTGGAGAAATGCAGTTTGTGAAAAGAATAAATTTGGCAGATCCTGGAGAGAAAATCGATATGTATAAATGGAAAAAATATGCTTTGGATTTATCTGATTATATAAATGTGGATAAAGGAGCTATTTATAACGTGAAAATCGGTTTTAAAAAACCATACACTGATTATGTATGTGAGGATGATCATGAAAAAATGTTTGAACAAGCCGGATTTGATGATAAAGATACTGAAGATAAATCATTTTGGCGCGATTGGCTTTCTTATGAGGGTTTTGAATGGGAACAAAGAGAAGATCCGTGTTACCCTGCTTATTATATAAGTAATCATTTTATTCAGAAAAATATATTAGCTACCAATATAGGGTTGAGTGTGAAAAAAGCTAAAAACGGTGCTTACTATGTCTTTGCAAATAACCTTATGACTTCGGGTTCAATATCCAATGTTAATGTAAGTATTTACTCTTATGCAAAACAGTTGCTTGGAAAGAAAAAAACAGATGATAAGGGTTTGGCGATTTTTGATCTTGATGAAAAGAAACCATATTTTGTAGTAGCACATACCGGTGATGATTTTACTTATCTGCCTTTGAGCGGGGAGATGGCACTTTCAGTAAGTGAATTTGATGTTGGAGGCACAAAAAGGAATAAGGATATTAACGGTTTTATTTATGGAGAACGTGGAGTATGGCGACCGGGAGATTCAATCTTTATAAGTTTTATTTTATCCAAAGGACAATCGGATATACCTCCTGATCATCCTGTGCAATTTGAACTGAAAGATCCGTTTGGTAAAAGTCGTTTTAGAACATCTTCCGCATTACATGTTGGTAACATATATTCATTTGTTGCCAAAACGGAGCCTTCTGATCCTACGGGTAATTGGATGGCAATAGTGACAGTAGGGAATAACGAATTTTATAAAAAGCTGAAGATTGAAACGATAAAACCCAATAGATTGAAAATAAATATTGAATTTCCCGATAAAAAATTATTAAAATTGAATTCAAAAGGGAGTGTTGATGTAAAATGGTTAAACGGATTGCCTGCAGCGAATATAAATGTCAAGGTTGATGTAAACATCAGGAATAAAAATCCCGAATTTAAGAAGTATAAAAATTATAAATTTTATGATAGGGCACGTTATTTTGATTCAAATGAATTATCTGTCTTTGATGATTATTTAAACGAAGATGGAAAAGCTTCTTTCAAGCTCAATCTTGATCAAAATAATTATTATCCGGGTATGATAAAAGCTGATTTTAAAGTTAAAGCTTTTGAAAAGTCAGGAGATTTTTCCTCTGATTATTTTACTAAGATTATTTCTCCGTATAAAGAGTATGTCGGTATTGATTTTCCAAAAAGTAAATGGGGAGATTATGAAATAAAAAGAAATAAGGATAGTAAGATTTCTTTTGTGGTACTTGATTCTGAAGGTAGACCGGTAGCAAATCGAAAAATAAAGGTGAACTTGTACAATGCCAAATGGCGTTGGTGGTGGGATGATAGTGCAAGGGATATTGCAAATTATCTAAGTGATATGAGTATTAAGAGTTTTAAGGAAATCGATTTGCTTACAGATAAAAACGGTCTTGCTTCAACAAACATTAAAATAGAAGACTGGGGTGCTTATTTGTTGAGAGCCTGTGATAAAGTATCGGGGCATTGTGCCGGTATTTTATTTTATTCTGGTTATTATGGTGGTGATAATGATAAAAAGGGTTTTGCTAATAAATTGAAATTTCAATTAGACAAAGCGGTATATCATACTAATGAAAAAGCTAAAATAACTATCCCTGCCGGAAAAGGTAACAGGATTCTGATAGCGATTGAAAAAGACGGTGATATAAAAGAGACAACATGGCAAACAGCTGATAAAGATGTTTTTGAATATGAATTGGAAATTGAAAAATGGATGTTTCCCAATGTTTATGTTCATATTACCGTTTTGCAACCTGTGATTAACAATGAGAATGATCTTCCTGTAAGGCGATATGGAATTATTCCAATCGCTGTTTCCAATCCTGATAAAAGACTTATTCCGGTGGTTAGTGTACCTGATAAAATAAAACCGGAATCAGAATATACAATTGAGGTTGCAGAAAAAAATCATAAATCTATGGCCTATACTATTGCAGTGGTTGATGATGGACTTTTGGATCTCACTCATTTCAAAACGCCATCTCCTTATGATTATTTTTTTGCTAAAAGCGCTTCGGAACTGTACTCTTGGGATATTTATGATTTTGTACAGAAATCTGCAAAGATATTTTTTGATAAAATAGTAAGTATTGGTGGCGATGATGAAATGGAAGCAGAAGAAGGAGGAGCAAAAAAAGCAAACAGATTTGTTCCGGTTGTTAGGTATATAGGTCCTTTTTACTTAAAAAAAGGTAAAACAAACCGGCACAAACTTAAAATGCAAAATTATTCGGGGTCGGTAAGAGTAATGGTTGTAGCTGCAGGCGATAACAGATATGGTAATTTTGAAAAATCCGTAAAAGTTAAAGATGATTTGATGTTGCTGCCGACAGCTCCGAGAGTATTATCTCCAGGTGAGGCATTTGAAGTCCCCGTTACGGTTTTTGCTACATCGGATAAAATTCATAGTGTAAATGTTAAACTTCTGACCAATGATATTTTTGAATTGGAAGGTAGTGACAATACTCAATTGAATTTTGGTAAACCCGGAGAACAATTAGCATACTTTAAAGTAAAAGTAAAACAAAAAATAGGAATAGGTACACTTGATTTTGAAGTTAATTCTGGAAAACATACAGCTAAAAAACATCTTGAGATAAATGTTGATAATCCAAATCCTGTAGTGAAAAATATAAAACTTATTACGTTGAATAGCGGAGAAAAGCGTGATATTGTTTTTGAGAAATTCGGAATGCCCGGTACCAATAGTGCTCAGTTGGAGATTAGTACCTTACCGAAATTAAAAATTGAAGACAGATTGCATTATCTTATACATTATCCTTATGGATGCATCGAACAAACAACTTCATCCGCTTTCCCACTTATCCATTTGAACAATATGATAGAAATGCCTAAAGAGCGAATCGATAAAATTAATAATATTATTATTGAGACTATAAACAGGTTATCAAAGTTTCAGTTGAATAACGGAGGGTTTTCTTATTGGCCGGGTGAAGCAAGTGTAAATAAATGGGGAACCACTTATGCGACACATTTTTTGATTGAGGCTCAAAATTCCGGTTACGATGTGCATAATCTGTTAGACAATTCAATAAAATATATGCAGAAACAGACCTCTTTGGGATTGAAATCCAAAAATAGTTATGATATTATTAATTTGACTTATCAATTGATGTTATTGGCAAAAAAAGGAAAACCGAATAGGGCATCAATGAATTTTATGCGTAATAATGTGAAATTGCCGGTATTAGCTAGATGGTATCTTGCTTATGCATATACTTATACCGGAGATAATGATATAGCCCTTGAATTGTACAATAAAGGGAAAAATCAGGTTAATGACTATAATGATGTATATTACACTTACGGTTCGCAGCTAAGAGATTATAGTGTTAAATTATTGCTACTTGATAAATTGGGAATGAAACGTGAAAGTGCATTATTGGCTAAAGATATTATTGAAAAATTAAATAAAGGTTGGCATAGTACACAAACTACCGCTTATTCGCTTATTGCTCTGAGCAATTATGTGAAAAATACTTCTTCAAGTTTGGATTTCTCATTTGGAACACAAAAAAATATTTCAGGAATTCATTTAAACAAACCCCTATATTCCTTTGATATTGATGAAATGGATATGGGGAAAAAATATTTTATTGAGAATAAAAATAAGAAATCTGCTATCTTTATAAATATTATTACTTATGGAAAGCCGTTACAGTCAACAGATGAAAGAGAATCTAATAATATTGAAATGAATATTGTATATATAGATAAAAACGGCAACAAACTTGATGTACACAATTTGAAAATGGGACAGGAATTTGAAGCGGTGGTGAGTATTAAGAGGCTAAACGGATTAAAAGACTATAGAAATCTTGCAGTGAGTCAGATTTTTCCAAGTGGCTGGGAGATATTGAATTGGAGAATGGGAAATGCAGATAATAACAGTTCTTCTTATATAAGATATCAGGACATCAGGGATGACAGAGTATATTCGTTTCTTGATTTGAACAACCTGGGAAATTCAAAAAATATAGAAATTCCTTTAGTGGCGACATTTGCCGGTAGATATTACATGCCGGTACAATATACGGTATCGATGTATGATAATAATATTTTTGCTAAAATTCCTGCAACATGGGTTGAAGTAAGGAGATAAGAAAATATTAAGATGGAGAGTTTATGTGATAATTTATAAAACAAATTTAATGTTATGATTTTACAATCAATTGATTTTATAATAATTTTTGCTTTTTTTCTATTATCATTATTAATAGGTTTGTACGCTTCCAAAAAAGCGGGTAAAAGTTCTGCTGATTTTTTTCTATCCGGTAGGTCAATGCCATGGTGGTTATTGGGGACTTCAATGGTGGCTACTACATTTTCCTGTGATACTCCAAATTTGGTGACGGATATTGTAAGACAAAACGGAGTAGCCGGAAATTGGGTGTGGTGGGCTTTTCTTCTTACCGGAATGCTTACTGTTTTTGTCTTCGCAAAGTTGTGGAGCAGATCAAGAATTATGACGGATCTTGAATTTTACGAATTGCGGTATAGCGGTAAACTAGCTGCATTTCTCAGAGGGTTCAGAGCTATTTATCTTGGGTTTTTATTCAATATATTGATAATGGCTAGCGTTTCTCTTGCTTTGATTAAAATTGGTGCTGTGATGATGGATTGGTCCCCTGTAAAAACGGTGTTAATAGCTTCTACAATAACGGTTATCTATAGTACGTTCGGTGGATTAAGAGGTATAATCCTGACTGATTTTTTTCAATTTGTTATATCTATGATTGGAGCAATCGGAGCAGCTATTATAGTCATCAATATGCCTTCTGTAGGAGGTCTTGATGCTGTACTTAATAACCCTGTAGTTTCCCAAAAACTTAATTTATTGCCTGATTTCAATAATTGGGATGCATTATTGGGATTATTGATATTACCATTATTGATACAATGGTGGTCTGTCTGGTATCCGGGAGCAGAACCAGGTGGTGGAGGTTATATTGCACAAAGAATTTTATCAGCCAAGAATGAGAAAGAAGCAGTAAAAGCAACATTGTTTTTTAATGTAGTTCACTATGCTTTAAGGCCATGGCCATGGATTTTGGTCGGATTGGCGTCTTTGATTGTATTTCCGGATCTTCAGAGTCTTAAAGAGCATTTTCCAAATATCGACCCTGCAATTATAAAAAATGATTTTGCCTATCCTGCAATGTTGAGTTTTCTTCCTTCCGGTTTCATAGGACTTGTCGTTGCAGCTTTAATTGCTGCATATATGTCTACGGTTTCCACACATTTGAACTGGGGATCATCCTATCTGGTAAATGATTTTTATAAGAGATTTATCATAAAGGATGCAAGTGAAAGAAAAATGGTGTTAATGGGCAGAATATTTACTGTTACCCTTATGGTATTTGCTATTTTAATAGCCCTTATACTTGAAAATGCTTTGCAAGCTTTCAATATTATCTTACAGGTTGGTGCCGGTACCGGGCTTATATATATTTTGAGGTGGTTTTGGTGGCGGATTAATGCTATTACTGAATTGGCAGCAATGATTATTTCATTTTTTGTCGCGATATTCATTACCGCTATTTATCCCAAATTCGGTTGGCCTGAACTTTCTGCAGCTGAACAACTTATAATCGGGGTTGGAGTGACGACTGTAGGTTGGATGTTGGTGGCTTTTTATTCAAAACCAACAGAAAAAATCAAACTAAAAGAATTTTATCTTAAAGTGAGACCAGGAGGTCCGGGTTGGACACAAATAGAAAATGAATTGCTAAATGAAGGTAAACTAAAAGAAAAAGAGTATTGGGATGTCCCACAGGCTATTTTAGCTATGATTGTCGCCAGTATTGCCGTATATGGTGCATTATTCGCTTTAGCATATTTTATTTATAAAGATAATTTAAGAGGTATCGTATTCTCAGCAATTACTTTTTTTGCTTTTTATGCTTTATCCAAAATATGGAAGAAATTAAGTTTTAAGTAGCTAAAGTTTAAGTAGCTGTAAATAATTTATTGATGTTTGTCCATAAAGAAAAGTGTTTGAACAAAAGTATTAGAGTTAGAGGCTTGCTAAATGTTTGAAATCACGGAGTAACGCTCTTGGAGTTATAGCTGTTTTAAAAATAAGAATAATGAAGTGTTAGAACATACAAGGCAGGTTCTAATAAGTTTCTGTCAATAAAGTACTTGCTTTTTAAAAATACAGAATTATGAAAAAAACAATACTCACATTTTTTTTTCTTATAAACACAACATTTTATTCAAGTAATACAAGATAAAAACTATTATTCAACAAAATTTATTAAACAATAATAATATAGTAAATAAAAAAGCAAAAGTCTTTATTAATAAATAAAATATTATCACAATAAACTTCCTTTAGGAATATATGGAAATATTTCTTCGTAAGTCACCACTTTGTCCAAACTTTGTCTCCTGATTATCATACTTCTTGTTAACTCTCCGGGTTTTGTCAATCCGCTTGCTGCCAAAAGCTCGACAAAACTATGTATAGTGTTTTTATGGAAATTTGCTACTCTGATTGCTTTATCATTTACGTCAAGACCTTTCATTAAAGATTTGTTTTGTGTAGCTACTCCGACTGGACATGAATTATTATTGCATTCTAGAGCTTGAATACAACCGATAGCCAACATCATAGCTCTGGCGCTGTTGATAAGATCAGCTCCAAGAGCTAATGCACGTGCTATATGAAATCCTGAAATTATTTTTCCTGAGGCTATAAGTTTTATATCTTTTTTAATATTATATCCTTGTAGGGTATTGTATGCAAAAGCCAAACCATCACGCATCGGCATACCGAGAGAGTTGGAAAACTCCAAAGGAGCAGCTCCGGTGCCACCTTCTCCACCGTCAATAGTGATAAAATC
>JALSPW010000218.1 GCA_026985735.1 Saprospiraceae bacterium | reverse complement strand
AAGATACCGAATAAATAAATCACACTTGAACCGACATTAACTCACTTTATGTATGGAAACATATACCTGTGTAGGATGATCATGATCAGGAAGAAACACCCATGGATTGCTATCTGGATTGCGAACCCTTAAAGGAATATTCCCTACATATATACTTTGCCATACCCAGATGGAAATCTTTTCCCCTTTTTTCAAATAAACAACATCACTGACATTTGGTGCTAAATTATTTTGTGCAACAGGACCTCCACCTTCATTTGTATCCCGATATGCCATCAGTTTATTCCCCTGCGCATACATTAAATTCACACCGTTAATATCTTTCTTCATAATCGCGATTGAGACATAACCTCCTTCTTGAGGAATACCAGATATGGTTGTAACTTCTGCCTCATTATCATTAATCACAATATATGAAATATATGCAAAATCCACTCTTGCATTTACCTGATACTATCCATCTTCCGTCGCGGTAAATTGATGAAGATATGTAGGAGGGGGATTAGTACCTCCCGTATAAGGTGCCACAGGTGTATTTGCAGGAGCAAGAGGATAAGGCATCAATGCAAACTCTGAATGTTGGTCATAACTAAATGAAGTATAATAAACAGGAGTCCAATATGCATAGCTTATCCCTTGACCATACTCCCCGTTTGGATCGTTATTTATATAAGTATTATTCTGTTGATATACTCTGCACCGGCTTTGATTATTAATATCTACTATACCTGTAGGAGCTGACTTTATCATTGTTTGACCATCCCCTTGAGATGAAGAAACCAAATTCTGTCCTTTTACTATTTTAAACGTCCCTTTATTCCCCATAACATCCGTTTCATTAATATCAACACCCACAGTATAATTTGTTGAGCCGGTATTTAGAAAGATCATCGAAGTATAGCCGGTACCAAAATTATTTTCCAAAGCCATCATTGGATTTGATGTAATCGTAGCATCAAATAAAAATATGTGAAACTGATAATTTGGATTTGTAAGTCCAATTCCAACAAAATCAGTTAAATTCGTATTGTGAAAAGAGTTGGGATTTGTACGATCCCAATAGTTATTCACAACGACAGTTTCCCATTGTGGTGAAGCAGAAGTTCCGGAATTATACATCAGTTCATTAGAGGTAGTATTATAAATAATCAATCCGTTTGCAGGATTTGAAATTCCCGAAGAATTTGTTAAACGGGGAATTAATAATCCCTTTGATGTTGAAGTGACTTCAAGCATTGCCGAAGCATCCGGAGTGGTTGTCCCAATTCCAACAGATTGTGAAAAAGCTGCAGAAAATGAAAGAAAAAATGCTAAAAATAAGTTTATATTTTTCATGTTATAAAGTTTTGGTGCTCAATTGACCAAAGTTATAACAAAACCGTTAATATGTCAAGGGTTAAAACTTGAAATATATCATCTTTTTAGTATGTTTAGCAGTTTTTTTATTAAATGAATCAAAAGTTCACAAAATAATTGATAAATAAAGTTGTTTTTATCTTTAATGATTCTATTCCGGGAGTAATATTTAGTTAATACCTATTGTTTTTTCAATGACAACTGAATACGTTTTCGCACCAAATCCACATTTAAAACTCTGACATTCACTTCCTGATTCAATGATACTATATCTTTGGGATCACTTACAAATTTATCCGCCAATTCCGAGATATGTATCAATCCGTTTTCCTTTATCCCGATATTTACAAACACCCCAAAATTGGTTATATTTGTAATTTTCCCTTTTATCATCATTCCTTCGTTCAAATCCTCAATGGATTTCACTCTGTCATCAAACGAAAATACAGAAGCCTTACCTCTTGGGTCCAACCCCGGTTTTTCCAATTCTCTTATAATATCTTTAAGTGTAGGCAATCCAATATCAACAGTAATATATTTTTCCAATTTCATATTTTTCAGCAATTGCTTATTCTCTACTATATTTTCTACTTCAACATTGTTTTCTACAGCCATTTTTTCCACTATAATGTAATGCTCCGGATGAACAGCCGTATTATCCAGTGGATTATCCGCTTCTCTTATTCTTAAAAAACCGGCTGCTTGCTGAAATGCTTTTTCTCCTAAACGCGGAACATTTTTCAACTGTTTTCTATTTTTAAAACCACCAACTTTTGACCTGTAAGCAACAATATTTTTTGCCAGAACAGGACCTAAACCGGATACATAAGCCAATAAGTGTACTGATGCTGTATTCAGGTTAATACCGACTTGATTTACTGCGCTCTCCACTGTCCTGTCAAGTTTTTCTTTTAGCAATTTTTGATTGACATCATGTTGATATTGACCAATCCCCAATGACTTGGGATCAATTTTTACCAATTCCGCTAAAGGATCCATCAATCTTCTTCCTATCGATACTGCACCTCTCACCGTGATATCTTTAGCAGGAAATTCTTCACGAGCTATTTTACTTGCCGAATATATTGATGCGCCGTCTTCATTAACATAATATAGGTAAATACTTTTTCCCAAATCCAAAGACTCCAGCCAATCCATTGTTTCCCTCCCGGCTGTACCGTCTCCTACTGCAATTACTTCAATATTATATTTTTTAATCATGGATAAAACCAAATCCTCTGCATCAATTTTACTATTATGGGGTGGATGCGGGAAAATCACGGATTCCATGAGCAAATCACCAGTATCGTCCAAACACACTATTTTGCATCCTGTCCTGAATCCCGGATCTATTGCCAAAGTCCTTTTTTGACCCACGGGTGGAGCAAGCAGCAATTGCCTCAAATTTTCTTCAAATACCTCTATTGCTTCCCTGTCTGCTTTGTCTTTATACTTTGCTCGCATTTCCGTTTCAATAGCCGGAGCGATTAATCTGTTATAGCTATCTTGTAAGGCATCCTGAATCAAATCTTTCACAGGACTATATTTCCGTATAACGATTCTTTCCATTTTATTAAAAAGGATGTCTTCATCTACAAGAAATTTCAGTCTTAGAAATTTTTCTTTCTCCCCTCTCATAATCGCTAGAAAACGATGAGATGGAATCCTGTTCAATTTTTCGCTAAAATCAAAATAATCTTTATACTTAACTGCATCTTCTTTCTTGGATTTAATCACTTTTGCATCTAAATATGCATGCCTGTCAAATTCTTGTCTGACTAAATCCCTGATTATAGTATTTTCGCTTATCAATTCGGCGATGATATCTTTTGCTCCATGTATTGCTTCTTCAACAGAAGAAATATTTTCATTTAAAAATCTTTTTGCAAAATTATAAATATCATTGTTCTTTTGTTCAAAAATATAACTTGCCAAAGGTTCAAGTCCGTTTTCCCTTGCTTTTGCAGCTTTAGTCTTTTTACTTCTTTTAAAAGGCAAATACAAATCCTCAATCTCCACTGAATCAAAAGAAGCAACAATTTTATTTTTCAGTTCATCAGTCAAGCTACCTTGTTCTTCAATAGACTTTAAAATAAATTCCTTCCGCTTAATCAATTCTTTCAGAGAATTATATTTTTCTTCTATTAAAACAATATTTTCCTCATTCATCGAACCGGTCAATTCCTTTCTGTACCTTGCTATAAAAGGTATGGTAGATCCTTCATCCAGCAGATTTATCACATTTTCTACATTCCTTTTATTTATTGATAACTCTTCTGAAATCAATCTTATAATTATCTTTTTCATTATACTCTTCACTTTTAGTAAGAATAATATTATTTTTTTAAATATCTTCCTGTATATGATTTATCACAATTCACCAAGTCCTCTACCCTACCCTGAAAAACAAGATATCCTCCTCTATCGCCTCCTTCAGGACCAAGATCTATAATCCAATCCGCTGCTTTTATTATATCCATGTTGTGTTCAATGACCAATACAGTATGACCTCTTTCGACAAGAGCATTCAGAGAATCAAGCAATTTTGCAACATCATGATAGTGAAGCCCTGTCGTAGGCTCATCAAAAATAAAGAAAATATTGTTACCATCTTCTTTTTTTGATAAGAATGAAGCCAGTTTTATTCGTTGAGCTTCCCCTCCCGAAAGCGTATTTGAAGACTGTCCTAATTTCACATATCCAAGGCCGACTTCATCAAGAGCTTTCAATCTTTTTGTAATCTCCTTGTGATCATTGAAAAACACAAGTGCTTCTTCAATTGTCATATCCAAAACATCATAGATATTTTTCCCTCTATACTGAACTTCCAATATTTCTTTCTTAAATCTCTTACCACCACATTCATCACATACCAGCTTTATATCGGCAAGAAATTGCATTTCCACATTTATTTCGCCTTCACCTTTGCATGTTTCACATCTTCCTCCATCGGTATTAAAGGAAAAATAACCCGGCTTATAACCTCTGATTTTAGACAATTGTTGTAAGGAAAAAAGTTTACGTATATGATCATACGCTTTCACATAAGTTACAGGATTGGATCGTGATGATTTACCTATAGGTTTTTGATTGACATATTCCACTTGTTTGATCAGGTTGATATCTCCCGATATTGAATTAAGAGGAGCATTTTCATTTGACAAAACCGAATTAAGTCCCGGTTCTATAATTTCTTTTACCAAGGTCGATTTTCCACTACCCGAAACACCTGTTATCACCGTCAATGCATTTAATGGTATTTTTACATCTATTCCTTTCAAATTGTGTTTTCTGGCATTTTTGATAAATATATTTGCGATTAATTTTCTTTTTTGATTTGGAACGGGTATTTTTTTTAATCCGTTAAAATATGACGATGTAAGATTGCTATTTCCCAATTGCTTAAAATCCTTAATTTTTCCGGAAAACACAATTTCACCTCCATGAATACCAGCAAAAGGACCAATATCAACAATATAATCCGCATTGGCTATGATATTTTCCTCATGCTCTACCACTATCACAGTATTTTCAAGGTCTCTGAGTTTTTTCAAAACCTTAACCAATAAATTTATATCTCTCGGATGCAATCCAATACTAGGTTCATCCAAGATATAAAGTGAATTTGTCAAATTGCTTCCTAAAATTCGTGTCAGATTTATTCTCTGCGTTTCACCTCCGCTTAAAGTATTGCTCAATCTATTCAATGTCAAATATCCCAATCCGACATCTTTCATAACCTGCAAACGGCTTTTTATTTCCGTCAGCAATCTTTTTGATATTTTACGTTGGTAGTCAGACAAATCAAGTTTTTCAAAAAACACCAAAAGATCATCAATGGATATTTCCACCAATTCCATTATATTTTTCCCTCCTATTTTGACATAAGAAGCCTCTTCTCTCAACCTGCCACCTTTACATACGTCACAGATGGTTCTTCCCCGGTATCTTGCCAGCAATACCCTGTTTTGGATTTTATATGCTTTAGCTTGCAATTCTTCGAAAAACCCCATTATTCCACCAAAATGTTCATTACCATTCCATAAAAAATCTTTTTCACTTTCCGACAAATCCATGTATGGTCTGTGAATCGGAAAATTAAAAAATTCCGAATGCATTATCAATTCTTGCTTCCATTTTCCAAATTTATCACCATTCCAACAAGCAACTGCTCCTTCAAATACGGATTTTGTTGTATCCGGAATTACTTTATTGGGATCAATACCGATGATTCTTCCATAACCTTCACATTTTTTACAAGCACCGAGAGAATTATTAAAATTAAACAATTGAGGTGTAGGAAAAATAAAATTTATTCCATCAAGTTCAAACTTATTATTAAATTCAATCCATTTTTGCCCTTGTACCATTACCCTGCACACACCCGTACTTTCATTAAATGCAGTTTGGACAGAATCCGCCACCCTTTCCAGTGTTTCCTCATTTTCATCAGTAACGATCCTGTCAATAAGGATATTTAATTTTGATGCCTCTTTGCTATCCAAAGTCTTGTTAAGATCAAACGGAGGATTATCCAATAAGTCTTCAATTCTGATAATGTCTCCGTTATAAAGCAAACGAGGAAAACCTTTTTCCAACACATATTTTAATTCATCCTTTATAAAACGTGTGTCATTTTTATGCAAAGGAATAAATATTAATACTTTTGTTCCAGGTGACATATCTTTCACATATTGTACTACATCCGTAGCTGTATGTTTTTTAACTATATTACCGGATTTTGGCGAATATGTAATACCTATTCTAGCATATAACATCCTGAGATATTCATATATTTCGGTCATGGTACCGACAGTTGAACGAGCATTGCCGCCAACTACTTTTTGCTCAATCGCAATTGCCGGACTTAAGCCTGTGATATATTCCACCTCAGGTTTTTTCATTCTGGACAAAAATTGCCTCGCATAAGAAGACAAACTTTCGACATATCTCCTTTGACCCTCTGCAAATAAAACATCCATAACCAATGAAGATTTACCCGATCCTGAAACTCCGGTGACTACAATCAAATTGTTTTTCGGAATTGATAAATCTATATTTTTAAGATTATTTGTAGTAGCACCCTTTACAATAATCTTATCAGTAATCTGTAACTTTTTTGCTTTTGGCATCGTTCATTTAATATAAAACTGCAATTTTACATAAATCAAACGGTATTTTTGTTAAAAATTAGTTAAAAGAAGAAAAAAAATAAAAAAAACTGCTCAAAGATTTGACTTTTGATAATTTTTATTTACATTTGCATTGCTAATGAGAAAAATTATTTCTATTAACCTAAAAAATTATTGCCTATAGACATCATAACATCTACACTTAAATAATTAAAATACGATATTTATGGATAAAGATGTTATGGCGTTAACTGACCAGGAGCTCATAAACGAGTACATCAATGGCAATGAGAAATCTTTCGAAGTTTTACTTTCTAGGCACAAAGACAAGATATATACTTCTATATATCTATTTGTGAAAGATCAGGAGCTTGCCGAAGATATTTTTCAGGATGTATTTATTAAAATCATCAAATCTTTGAAAAAAGGTAAATACAACCATCAAGGTAAATTCCTGCAATGGGCAATGCGTATTTCATATAATATGTGTGTTGATCATTTCAGAAAATCCAAAAGGAGAACAAAAATTTCTCCCACGGAAACTTTTGATATTTTTGATATTCTCCAAACTCATGAAGAGAATATGGAACAGAAAATTATCAAAAGTCAAATACATAAAAAATTGAGAAAAGTCGTGGATAAATTACCCGATGAACAAAGAGAAGTTGTTATCCTCAGACATTATGCGGATATGAGTTTCAAAGAAATAGCTGAATTAACAAAAGTAAGTATCAATACGGCTCTGGGTAGAATGAGATATGCCCTGATAAATATGCGAAAAACCATTGAAGAAGAAAATATTCAGTTGGTTTAACTCTAATTAGTGTATATAACTATCAGGGTAAAGGCTTTATGACTTAAAAATTTTGTTTTTGCCTTAAAAATATCCAAGCTGAACAGTTAAACCAGTACAAAATATAAGTTTTGGTTTGTTAACTGAAAAGGGATTGTCAAAATTTGACAATCCCTTTTTTCATAACTATTCTTCTTCTTTTTTAAATTCATTGTCATAAGCATGAATAATCTTTTTGACCAGCCTGTGCCTGACAACATCATCTTTGCTCATCCTGACTTCACCGATTCCTTCTATAGGTTTCAGAAGATCAAGAGCCTTTGATAATCCCGAATATTGATGGCGCGGCAAATCGATCTGGGTCAAATCACCTGTAACAATACATTTCGCATTAGGACCTAAACGTGTAAGAAACATTTTTATCTGTACCGAAGTGGCATTTTGAGCTTCGTCTAAGATCACAAACGCATTATCCAGGGTTCTACCTCTCATAAATGCAAGGGGAGCAACTTCAATAACCCTGTTGGCAATAAATTGCTTAAGCCGTTCGGGATGAATCATATCATCCAACGCATCGTAAAGAGGTCTTAAATAAGGATCTACCTTATCCTTCATATCACCCGGTAAAAATCCAAGATTTTCTCCTGCTTCAACAGCAGGCCTGGTTAAAATTATCTTCTTCACCAATCTGTTCCTGAGTGCTCTTACAGCAAGGGCAACTGCAGTATATGTTTTACCTGTACCGGCAGGCCCAACAGCAAAAACAATATCATTTACCGCACTCATTTCAACGAGCTTTTTTTGATTTGCTGTTTTTGCCTTTACAGGTCTACCGTCCCTTCCATGCACTATCGCTTTACCGCTTTTTCCAGAGGGTATTTTACCTCTAATAGGATTTTCTCCACCCACCAATTCCCTTACCGACTGTTCGGATAATTCATTATGTTCTCTGATGATACGCAACATCAATTCAATTTTTTCCTTAACTTTTTGTGCATCTTTTTTATTTCCGCTCAATTTAAGTAAATCGCCCCTCGTCGTAATACTTACATCAGGAAAAGCTGATTTTAAAATTTTTATTTTTGAATCATGAATACCATAAAACTCCAACGGATCAACGCCATTCAATTTTAATAATATTTCGCTTATTTTTTCCACTGACAATTTATTTTTTTATCTAAAAACAACAATAATCTATCAAAAAGAATCATTTTTGCCGAATTAAACTTCTATAACAAAATATTTATAATCCCTTAACTGATTTATACAAATGTACACGAAATTTTCCATTTTTCGAAATCTAACGATAACGAATACAAAAAACATAAAAAAAACTCTTACAAATTTAAGTTTTTATTAAAATATTAACAATTTCCAACATATATATATACCTTTGTATTAAATATCAGGATTAATGTCAATAATAACTTTTACTACAGATTTTGGAAAAAACAACTACAATATAGCATCTTTGAAAGGTGCTATTGTTTCCAATTCCCCAAATAGTAAATTTATTGATATTTCAAATGAAATTAGCAATTATGACATTATTGAAGGAACTTTTGTATTAGAAAATTCTTATAATTTTTTTCCGGAAAAAACTATTCACATTATTGTCATCAACAGTTTTTATGCATCCAGAGTCAGACTATTGCTTTTGAAACGAAAGGGATATTATTTCATTGCTCCGGATAATGGCATTCTTTCACTTTTGTTTGAAGATATTGAAGCTAAAAATCTCAGATATCTGGAATATGGCTTAACAACAGGGGATTTATATAGAAATATTGCAAAATTGATAAGAGAAATAGACTCAGGTAAAAATTTTAATGAGATTGCTTATGAGACTAAAAATTTCATCAAAAGAATCTCTATCAAACCGGTCATAGCAAATGATACAATCAGAGCATCTGTCATCCATATAGACAGATTTGGAAATTGCATTCTAAATATCAAAAAAGAAAAATTTGATCAAATAAGTGCAGGAAGAAACTTTGAATTGAGATATAGCCCCAAAAATACAATAACTGAAATAAGTAAAAAATACAGTGATGTACCTTTTGGTGACGAACTTTGTATTTTTAATTCGGCAGGATATCTTGAGATTGCCGTCAATACATCAAATGCCGGTGAAATTCTAGGTCTTGAAAAAGGAAGTGTAGTTCAGATTACATTTTTTTAATCCATTACCCTCTATTAATCCCACAACAACTATCCGTTATGAATTAGAATGCCCCAAAAATTCAATAATCCACTAATAGAACTAATACTAAACTGCTATCAACATACTGATTCTAAAAAAAATTACCCTGAGGAATTAATATACAAAAAGCAATATTTTATTCCACAGGGTAATTATACATTATGAGTATCCACTAAGGATTCAAGGTTTTATTTTGAAAATCTAAGTTTGACCTTTTCTCCAATCCAGCAACCTGTATTGACAACCTGACCTTCTTTATATCCACGCATAAATCCGTCTTCTTGTTTTGGTTTGGAACTACTGAATTTTGATATTCTTTTATTTGCTTGATCAGCCACGCTCGGATCAATTGACTTAGCGTGATAATATTTGTCTAAAGCGGCCAAAATAGCAAGTCTTTGATTCCATGCATCCCCACAGGATTTTGCAGATTTACTATACATATCCCCAATCAAAATATAGGGTTTGCCCCAACCTTTTTTGAGTTTTGCAGCTTTCAACGCATTTGCTCTGGCAGGACCATATTTATTAAGATGAGCAAATTGAATAGAAGCCAAAGCATATAGAAACTGAGCTTTTTTCTCAGGATCCGTTTCCATTTGTATCGCTTCCTGATATTTTTCAGCAGCTTCAGCATATTTACCTTCTTTTGTCAGTCTATTACCTGCAAGAGCAGGATTGGCTTTTTCCAAAGAATCCGTGAGTTTTCTATTGTATTCTTCTGCATAAATTTTCCAAGTTTTATCAACTTCCATCACCATCGGATCATCATCCGGGCATCCTTGTTTTTTTAAGGTTACCAATATATATTTAACAGTTTTACTATCATTTTTCTTTTCATCAAATAAAGGACGAAGTTTCTTTTTGAAAAACCCACAATCAAAAACATCTTTTTCCACATCTTTCAAATCCAAATCCATTCTAGCTAAAGATTGCTCCCAATACTGTCCATATGTTTTGTCATGTTTAATATTATAATCAGCTATTTTTTGAGCCTTTTCGATTATCTCACGAGCTTCCTCTTTACTTACTTTTCCTCTTTTATATTGATCTGCAAGTGTAAAGCCAAATGGAATCAATACGCTATATTCTGACATTTTACAAGCTTTTTCCAGTGCTTTTTTTGATGTTTGATAAACCTGATCATAAGGCATTTTATAGGTATAAAACATATCGTAAGCTTTTCTACCCAGTACAAAACCCACCTTACCATTGTAACAGCTATCAGTATTACATCCTTTTAAGCTAATGCCCTTGTGTGCATAGCAATCTGCCATTGCATCATACAGGCTCATTATTGTATCAACATACTTCTTTTTTAATTCCGGATTTGAAGTTTTGTCATATTCCATTTTATACAATTTGATACCATCCCAAAAATGATAATCTCTTTTCCCATCAGCAGCGGGTGCTAATTTATATGCTTGTCTCCAATATTCAAATGCCAGTTTATAATCTTTAATTTTCATAGATTGTCTATAAATCGAGTGGGCATTTTTGGCATCTTCTTCAAATTTTTTCCCTACCCAGTTTTCGCATTGGCTAATTCCGACATTAACCGTAAAAACCATAAATAAAACTATTGCAAGTAAATTTTTCATTTTTTTATATTTTAAATTTTCAAATCATACTATTGCTTAACCGTATAAAATTAATAGTACTTTCTCTTTACAAACCATTCCGTATCATTAAATGTTACACTTAAACCAAATTTAACAAAATTTTCACTTATTGACAAATTACTGCCTCTGTTTCCAAAATTCAAATCAAGATTTATTCTGGATATTTTCCTTTTATAGACAAAAGGAAGACCAATACCTAAATGTATTCCTTTTTCAACAAATTGATTTTCATTTTCGCTACGTGGATCTGTTTTATAATAAATTCCGGCTCCATAATTTACCCTTTTAAAATAATTGGTATAAGAATTTTCGTCGGGAGTATATTGGCCACCTATTGATACTTTATAACAATCCTTCAATTTATCATCTTTTATATCATTTGTATATTGACTCCATAGTGAACGGGAAAAATCAACTCCAAAAATATATTTGTTTTTATTATTATAAATAATGCTTCCCCCGAAATTTACAGGCATTGTACCGTTTCCTTCAATACCGGTATCCATATAAACAGTATCTTTGGTTTCCGAAGGAGAACTTATATCATAAATAGTAGTGGTATTAAAAACCGTTCCTTTTGTTTTGAATCCGGTTTTTGTATTTCCATATATACCAAAAATAAGTTTTCTTACGCCGGCATTTTCTTTTTCTTTTATTTCCTTTTTATTCAGAACCACATTATATATCGCTCCAATATTATAAATAAACCCATTAACGGAAAAATCAGTATGATAGTTATTACTGTAAGGATTATTTAAGTCAGGAAATAATATCTCCCGGTCATAATTTATTTTTCCAAAAAAGTATCCTAAATTAAATCCGAAAGAAAAATTATTGTATCTTCCACCCAAACCTGTCATAAACTTGTATGTTCCACCCGTACCTTTATATCCATGTCTGATAATTCCAATTCCTTCCTTTTCTTCGTCTGAGCTCACATTATAACCTACAATGGAATTTGGCATTAAAGTAAAAGTCAAACCGATATCATATTTCCTTACTTTTTTTTCCAAAAGATCATTAATCGGATTTATCAGAGGAATACCAAGGGAAATATATTCCAAATTTCCGCTATAAATATTAGAAGAATTTTTGTTAGTCTTCAATTTCGCATATTTGCTATATAGACCTATATCAAAAACCGTTGCTCTCAAATATCCATAAGAAGCGGGATTAACAACATTGATTTGGTATGGGTTATAAAAAGCACCACTCAATCCGGTTGATCTGTAATAAACAAACTCATTATCCACAGGATCTCCCAATCCATATCTGGAATACGGAGAATTCTCCTTAGGTTGAGCTATTGATATTAAAGTTGTAAAAATAAAAACCAGACTTAAAAATATTGTTTTTTTATTATTCATTTTCTTTTATTATTTCATTTAATCCAATTAAGACTAAATTTGGGTTTGCAAATATCGTAGTTTTAAAGTGATTTACAAAATATTTTGCATCTCCACCTGTAAAAATAACCTTAGAATCACCAAATTTATCCAATATCAGTTGTATAAACGAAGAAATTTCCCAAAACGTACCTCGAAGTGAACCATTTTGTAATGCTTCATCCGTACTTTTTCCTAAGGGGTCTTCATTATATGCCAATTTGACCTTAGGCAGGTTATTGGTAAAACGATGCATTGCTTCCAATCTCATAGACAAACCCGGTGCAATATTTCCACCTTGAAAAACATTATCCTTATCAATAAAATCATAAGTAATACACGTACCTGCATCAATTACTATACAATTTTTATCCGGAAATATTTTTTTTGCACCTATTGCAGCAGCAATTCTATCCCTACCCAGAGTTTCCGGCGTTTTATAATTAATCTTCACAGGCAATTTTGTTTTATGACATAAAACCATAAAATTTGAAACCCGCTTTTTTATATCGTATATATTATCCGGTATCTTTTTTCTAACTGAAGAAATAATACAATTATTAATATTATATTTTTCAAAAATTTTCTCTAAAAATTCATCTCCAAGATATTTTTCCAATAAAATACCATCATTAAAAATACCTGATTTTATATTTGTATTGCCAATATCTATACACAGATTGTATCCCATAATGCTAATGCTTAAAATGTCTGTTTCCCGTAAAAACCATAGCCAGATTATTTTTATCGCAATATTCAATGCTCAAATTATCTTTTATCGAACCTCCAGGCTGAATAATACTGGTGACCCCTGCTTTATGAGCTATTTCTATACTATCCGGAAATGGGAAAAAAGCATCAGATGACATTACCGCTCCTTTGAGATTCAACCCCAGGCGTTTTGCTTTTTCTATTCCCTGTCTACAGGCATCTACTCTTGAAGTCTGCCCGCATCCCATGCCAAGCAATTGTTTATTTTTAACAAAAGCTATTGCATTCGATTTTAAATGTTTAACCACTTTATTTGCAAAAATCATATCTTCAAATTCTTTTTCCGAGGGACAAGTTTTGGTTACTGTTTTAAAATCTTCAATTGTTTCGGTTACTATATCCGCATCCTGAGAGATTATTCCATTCAGTGTTTTTTTAAAAACAATATCCTGTTGCGGATATTTTTCAATTTGGAGTATAATTCTTTTTTTCTTCTTTTGCAACAATTGCAATGCCTCATCATCAAATTCAGGAGCCATTAAAACTTCATAAAATATTTTATCTATTTTTTGCGCTGTTTGCAAATCTATTTTCACATTGGAAATAAGCACACCGCCAAATGCTGAAACAGGATCTCCTTCCAATGCCTTATCCCAGGCTTTGGAAATATCATCCGCTGTAGATATGCCACAGGTATTAGTATGCTTCAAAATTGCAAAGGTGGGTTTATCTTTCTTAAATTCCGACATAATATTTATGGCAGCATCAACGTCAACTAAATTATTATATGACAACTCTTTACCATTCAATTTTGTGAAAATATCATCAGGAAAACCATAAAAGGTACCTTTTTGATGAGGGTTCTCACCATATCTTAAATGTACGGGATTTCTTAAATCTTTGGAAATTACCGGAAAGTTTTCACCGGCAAAAAATTTATAAATAACCGTATCATAATGCATTGAAGTTGCAAATGATTGTTTTGCAAAATCCTTTCTAATTTCTTCGGAAGTTTTCATTTTATTTTCCAAAAGGATTTTATATGCACTTTTATAGTATTCTTTCGCGGGAACAACCAAAACATCCTTATAATTTTTTGCAGCCGCACGAATGAGTGATATTCCACCAATATCGATTTTTTCAATAATAGCATTTATGTCATCAACGGTTTCGACTGTTTTCTCAAAAGGATAGAGATCCACAATTACCATATCTATCAATGGTAAATTTAAGTCTTCCATTTGCTTAAGATGCTTATCTTGCCTTTTGGCTAAAATACCGGCAAAAACTCCCGGATGGAGTGTTTTCACCCTACCATCCAGAATAGAAGGATAACCTGTTATATCTTCGACTTTCATCGGCTCCAATCCATTTTCTTTCAAAAAAGTCCAGGTTCCTCCGGTGGAATAAACTTTGGTATCATATTCTTTAAAAAGAGAAATAAGATCAGCCAAACCGGTTTTATTAAAAACAGAAATAAGAACAGAGTTTATTTTTTTCATCGAATAAAAATTTTATAAATTAATTCAAAGCTTAGTTAGCGTCTGTCTATAAAATCATTAAATTTAATAGTTATTTTTTTCACTTTTTATTTTTTGATTTTCCATTGGTAGCTCTGAAATCCAATTTTTCCCCCATATAATAACACACTCTGCACCTTGGTTCATATTTATCTTTTTCTCCCAAAACAACAGTTTCTTTTTCATCTGACAATCTATAAGAATGTGTTGCCAAATTGCCACAATGAGGACATATCGCATGTACTTTTGTTACATATTCGGCTATTGCCATTAAAGCCGGCATAGGTCCGAAAGGCCTTCCCATAAAATCCATATCAAGACCAGCTATGATAACTCTAATACCTGAAAGGGCTAATTTTTCACAAACATCGGGAAGGTTCATATCAAAAAATTGAGCTTCATCAATTCCAACTACGTTTATCTCTCTGGGAACATTGAGAATATCAGTACTTTTTTTTACATTTACGGATTCGAGTGAATTGGCATCATGAGAAACAACCTTGGTTTTTGAATATCTTATATCATTATGAGGTTTATAAATTATAAGATTTTGATTGGCAAATTGAGTTCTTCTTAATCTTCTAATCAATTCTTCCGTTTTACCGGAAAACATAGATCCGGTTATTACTTCTATCCAGCCACTTCTGTGACCTCTTGAAAGTGGTTCTAAAAACATTTTCAGGTAATTTGATTATTGATATACGAAGGTATGAAAAATAAATAATAGTTTCAACAAGAAAAGACATCAAATATATATAAATTTATTTATTACCTGAAAATCTAAAATATTTTTTATCGGAATTTATCATAAAAATCATTTTTATCATTGTTTTTTGTCTTTTGTCTTTTGTCTTTCTCTTCTATCCTCACCCTAAACCCCTCTCCTTTTTACCAATTATTGATATTTATAAATCTTTGTACCAAAAAGGGTCGAGGTATGATAATAGAAGAAAAAAATTATTAATAAACACTAACTAGTGTCTGTACATAAAGTCATTAAAATATAAAAATAATCTTTTTGCTATATTTTTATTTTATTCAACTCACTGATACTAAGGCATCACTTCGTCTCCGAAAAATAAAAATCTCATCAGAAATCTTTGTTTTTAAAAATTCAAGCACTTTATAGACAGACACTAATTACAACTTTACTACAAAAAAAATTACTTAAAATCCAATAAAAAGCATTAGTTTTATGTTAAATTTTCATTTAGTGTACCCGAAAAAATCAAAATTCAAATTTGCAATATTTTCGGACAAGTACTATAAGCAAAAACACCATTTAAAATGAACAAAACAAAATTTAAAAAATATCTAAAAAAGATCAAATCTTTTGAAGATTGGATCGATACTGACGAACCGCTTTCTGCAATAGAAAATGATTTGCTTTTGGATTATGTCAAAAAAATATATGAAGCGATATTGGAAAAAGAAGATGCTCCGAAAATTAATAAAATAAAAAAGAAACATAAAAAAGAAACTGCATCTATTCAACAGACAGAAGAAGAGGAAATAGAAGGAAATTTAGAGAATATACCGGAAGATTCCGTAATTGCAGAAAATGAAAAAATAGCTACGGAAAAAGTTATTACCGAAGAAAATAATGAACCGGAAATTGAATATTCAGATGAATTTTTATCACTCTTTGTCGATAATCATTCTAACGAATTGTCTGAAAAATTAAGTAAAAGACCTATAAAAGACTTAAAAAAAGCTTTTGGTATCAATGAAAAAATATTCACTGTAAAAGAAATATTCAACGGTGATAAAAATGCGTTTGAAGAGACCATTGAGAAATTTAATAACTTTAATAATTTTGAAGAGGCAAAAAATTATATTTTAAAGGAATTAGCTCAGGTATATAATTGGGATAAACCCAAAAATATAAAAAAAATAGGACAATTTATTAAAATAATTCAAAGACGTTATATTTAATAGTATGTATAAACACGTCACATTAAAACAAGCAGTAAAATTACCGCTTTTATTTACAGGATTTATGTGGCTTGTGCATATTGTTAAAGTAATCGGTCACTTTAATTGGAATAAATACGGTGTACATCCACGGGAGATTGACGGACTGCCGGGAATATTATTGGCACCTTTGCTACATAGTAATTTCCAGCATTTGTTTTCCAACAGTATTCCTCTTTTTCTGATGATGACATTAATTATGTTATTTTATTCCAGGGTGGCAAAAATCAGTATTATTACTATATATATATTAACAGGTGTTACAGTATGGTTTTTCGCTAGGCCTGTATATCATATTGGAGCCAGTGGTGTTGTATACGGATTGATTTCATTTGTCTTTTGGAGTGGAGTATTCCGTAAAAATTTCCGTTCCATTATTTTGAGTATTGTTATTGTTTTTCTATACAGCGGATATATTGAAGGAGTTTTTCCCGGCAAACCGGGTATCTCTTGGGAAAGTCATTTATTGGGAGCTATTGTTGGTGTTTTTGTAGCCTTTTTAGTAAGAAATGTTGAAGAAGAACATGAAAAAGCAGATAGAAAACGTGAATTGGAACATGATGAACCTTATGAAGAAAAATATTTTTTTGACAGGGATATTTTTAACATAAATGATGATTAAGCTGCTTTAAAATGAATTTTCATCTATAAAAATCCATAGAGTATCTATTTTAGCATTGATTTATGTCAGTTTTTTATATCTTTGCATCTTCGCAAAAAAATGTGAGGTTAACTACTCATATAGAGTGTTTTTGAAATTAAAAATCATTATTTTTTAACCAAAATGATTCTACCTGAGTAATTACTAAAATACTATTAATAATTTAAATTTAAAAAAATGAAAAAGATATTATTTTTACTAACATTTGTTCTTGGAGCAAATTTAGTTTTTGGACAAACTCCAAGTTTAAAAGGATGGCATCACATGGACTTAGCCCAGGACAGTGTTCCCGGAATTAGTTCAAACAAAGCTTATGCAGAAATTTTAAAGGGAAGAAAAAGTACCCCTGTTATTGTTGCGGTTATAGATGGTGGTGTTGATTATATGCACGAAGACCTTAAAGATATTATGTGGCATAATCCCGGGGAAATACCCGGAGATGGTATAGACAATGACCATAACGGATACATTGACGATGTTTACGGTTGGAATTTTATAGGAGGAAAAGATGGAAAAAATGTGGGAGCTGACAATCTGGAAGTAACAAGACTTTACAGAAAATATGATTATAAATATAAAAACGCTGATCCGGCTAAATTGAATAAGAAGCAGAAAAAAGAATATGAATTGTACCTTAAAACAAAAGAAATTGTTGAAAAAGAAAAGAAATCCGCTGCTGAAAAACTGGATAAATTCAAAATGAGAAAAGAATCTATATTCAAAAGTATAGATGCAGTTGCCGAAGCTTTAAAAAAGAATAATCTCAGTTTTGAGCAAATGGATAGTTTAAAACTTGAAGAAGACTCAGACCTGACTCCTAGTTTTATGATGGTGAAAAGAATTGTCATGACACAACCGGATATAAAAAGTTTTGATGATATCAAAGAATTTATAAACAAAGAGTTTCAAAGAGCAATAGATTATTTTTCAACAAAAGTATTATATCAATATAATGTTGATTTTGACCCGAGATCAATAGTCGGTGACAATTATGAAGACTCTTCGGAGAGATATTATGGTAATAATGATGTCAAAGGTCCTGATGCATCACACGGTACTCATGTATCCGGAATAATAGCTGCAGTTAGAAATAACGGCATAGGAATGAATGGTATAGCAGACAATGTAAAAATAATGGCAGTCAGAGTGGTACCGGACGGTGATGAGAGAGATAAAGATGTTGCCAATGGAATCAGATATGCAGCTGATAATGGAGCTAAAATCATTAACATGAGTTTTGGTAAGCCTTTTTCATGGGACAAAAAAGTAGTGGATAAAGCGGTAAGATATGCAGAAAAGAAAGGAGTTTTATTAATTCATGCTGCAGGAAATGATGCTGAAGATAATGATAAAATAGTGCACTATCCAACAAAAAAGTTTGAAAAAAGGATGTGGTTTTGTAGAAAAAACGCTAAAAACTGGTTGACAGTTGGTGCCAATAGTTATAAAAATGACAGTATGTTCGTTGCAAGATTTTCAAATTACGGAAAGGAAACCGTTGATTTATTTGCTCCCGGAGTTTCTATTTATTCCACTACACCTGAAAATACCTATGCCAGCTACAACGGTACAAGCATGGCCACACCTGTAGTAGCGGGAGTAGCTGCAGTGTTAAAATCGTATTTCCCCGGACTTTCAGCCAAGCAATTGAAAGAAATTATTATGGAATCCGTTGAAAAAAAGAACATGAAAGTTGTTAAACCCGGAAGCGATGGCGCTTTAGTTGATTTTGATGAACTTAGTGTTACGGGCGGAGAAGTTAATTTGTATAATGCATTAATTATCGCAATACAAAAATATGGGAAAAAAGCGGCTAAATAGATAGAATACAATCCGTATTAATTATAAAAAACGCATAGCTTAAAAAGTTATGCGTTTTTTTATTTTTTTCTTCTGTTTATTTCATCTCTTATCTCGGCAGCTTTTTCATAGTCCTCCCTTTCAAGAGCTTTATTCAATAACGCATCCAATGCCTTTACATCCAAATCTTGTAAACTATGAGTTTTGGATTTCGGTTTTTTCTTTTCTTCTTCTTTCTCCTGTTTAGTTTCAAAACCATCATCCATATCAACACCTGCTATTTCTATTATTGAACTATAAGTATAGATTGGTGCATTAAATCTGACCGCCATAGCGATAGCATCAGATGTACGGGAATCAATACTATATTTTTCTCCGTCTTTTTCACATATTAAAACGGAATAAAATACTCCTTCCAGCAGTTGATTGATAATCACTTCTTTTATTCTGATATTAAAAACTTCCAGAGTATGTTTAAACAAATCATGCGTTAACGGCCGGTTTGGAATCATATTTTCCAAAGCAACGGCAATAGCCTGAGCTTCAAATCCACCGATTACAATCGGAAGTCTTTTGGTTCCTCCCTGTACTCCTAAAATAATCGCATAGTTGTGAGAATGTGTAACACTATGAGACAAAGCAATAATATCCAGTTTAATTTTTTCCATTGAGATATTTTTCAAACGATAGTTTTACAAATTTAATATATTATATTTAATTTTCAATTATTGTCACTAAAATTTTTTGTTATCTACCAAAGTAAAGCAACTTTTGGGGTAAGGTTCTAAAACCTTTGTCTCACGGTAAAAAATAAAATATTAACTGAAAAACAATAATCGTAATAACGAAAAGAACAATTTTAATAATTTTATGTTTACTATGAAACTTTGTTTGTATTTATCAATTTGTTTAAATAAATAAAATATTCAGAATATGGAGAAAATTAAATGTTTAATTATAGGTAGTGGCCCTGCAGGATATACCGCTGCAATATATGCTTCAAGAGCAGGATTGAAACCTGTCGTTTATGCCGGTCCTGAACCGGGAGGACAATTGATGTTGACTACAGATGTCGAAAATTTCCCCGGATATCCTGATGGAGTATTAGGTCCTCAAATGATGGAAGATTTTAAAAAGCAAGCCGAAAGAATGGGTGCAGAAGTGAGACATGAGGTAATTACCAAAGTGGATTTTAGTGGTGATGTTCATCATATAACAACTGAAATGGGTCATGAAATTGAAGCGGAATCGGTAATTATAGCCACAGGAGCCAGTGCCAAATGGCTCGGTTTGGAATCAGAACAAAGATTAATGAATAAAGGGGTTTCCGCTTGTGCCGTATGTGACGGATTTTTCTTCAGAGATCAAGTAGTTGCACTTGTAGGAGGAGGTGACACGGCAGCAGAAGAAGCTTTGTATTTATCGAAGATTGTCAAAAAAGTATATATGATTGTGAGAAGAGATGAATTGAGAGCTTCAAAAATAATGCAAAAAAGAGTAATGGAATCGGACAAAATCGAGATAGTGTGGAATACTCAAATCAAAGAAATCCTGGGTGACCAATTTGTAGAAGGTGTTAAATTGATTAATACGAAAGAAAACACAGAGAAAGAAATAGAACTGGCTGCGGTATTCGTTGCTATTGGCCATAAACCTAATACAGATATATTCAAAGATTATCTGAAAATGGATGATCAGGGATATCTCATAACTGAAAAATCATCGATGAAAACCAATATTGAAGGAGTTTTTGCATGTGGTGACGTACAAGACAAAGTATATAGACAAGCTGTTACGGCTGCAGGCACCGGATGTATGGCTGCATTGGATGCAGAAAGATATTTAGCTGAAAAAGGAAGTTAAAAAATATTTCCCGTATTAAAAAGAATATATTCGAAAGCCTTTCAAAAAAACGAAAGGCTTTTCTTTTTTACAAAATAATTTTTAAACAGATGAAATATCATTTGATTTGTTTACTTTTGCAAATCAAAAATATATATTATGATTTGTTCAATGACAGGTTTTGGTAAAGGAGAAAAAGAGTTTGACGGTGGAAAAATCACAGTGGAAATACGATCTTTAAACGGTAAAACCACTGACATAAGGTTAAAAACTCCTTCCGGTTATAGTGAAAAAGAAATGTGGATAAGAAACTATGTTTCAAACACCTTGGAAAGAGGAAAATTTGATGTCACTATAAGTAATAATCAAACCAATGGGGTAAACCTTAGCATTAATGATGAACTTTTTAAGGAATATTATAAAAAATTGAATAATCTCGCTGACGAATTGAATGAAAAAAACAGGGATTTTTTCCCCTCAATAGTAAGAATTCCGAATATTTTTAAGGAAACCGAATATAAATTAAATAAATCCGAATGGGAAGCTTGTAAGGAAGCCTTAAAAGAATCAGTTGAAAAACTAATGAATTTCAGAAGACAGGAGGGACTTTCCATTGAAAAAGACATCATTAAAAGCATCAACAATATTATTGAACTCATTCCGGAGATTGAAACAATAGATATTGAAAGAAAACATAATATCAGGGAAAGACTTGATAAATCACTTAATGAAATAAGAGAAAGGAATGTTGTTGATAAAGATAGATTTGAACAAGAAATTTTATATTATTTGGAAAAATTGGACATTAATGAAGAAAAACAAAGACTTCAACAACATTGCGAGTATTTTGTAGATATATTAAAAAAAAATGATATAAAAACCAAAGGGAAAAAATTATCCTTTGTAGCTCAAGAAATAGGACGTGAAATAAATACCATGGGAGCAAAAGCTCAATATTCGTCATTGCAAAAAATAGTAGTTGTAATGAAAGATAACCTTGAAAGAATAAAAGAACAATTGGCAAATACTCTCTAAACAATTTACGATATTTGTTGTACCGCACCATCCGACCTGTTTGTTGAAATTAGAATTTTTTATTAAAAAGATTATCCGGGAAAAAATATGAAAAAGAAAAAACATAAAAGAAAAAATAAAATGTTGGTTTTTACCGCACCTTCAGGAGCAGGAAAAACCACTGTTGTTCAGCATTTATTAGATGAATACAGGGATATATTAGGCTTTTCGGTTTCAGCCACAACCAGAAAAAAAAGGAAACACGAACGGGGAGGAAAAGATTATTATTTTATATCAGAAGAAGAGTTTAAAAAAAACATTGAAAATAATGAGTTTCTGGAATGGCAAGAAGTTTATAATAATCAATTTTACGGTACTTTGAAAAGTGAAGTGGAAAGAATATGGAAGAAAGGAAAAATTATGGTTTTTGATATTGATGTAAAAGGAGCTTTAAATATTAAAAAAATCTATGGAAAAGATTGTTTTGTTGTTTTTATTGCGCCCCCCTCTATTGATGTTTTGATAGAAAGACTCAAAAACCGAGGTACCGAATCGGAAGAAAGCCTAAAAAAAAGAATAGAAAGAGTGAGGAATGAAATGGAATTTAAAGATAAATTTGATATGGTACTGGTAAATGATTTTTTGCCGGAAACTTTTAGAAAAGCTGAACAAATAGTAGAACGATTTTTAGAAATCGATGAAGAAGAATAAAAAATTTTAATCAAATGAAAGTATTAATAACAGGAGGAACAGGATATATAGGAAGCCATACAATAATCGATTTGATTAATGCCGGATTTGAGGTGATTTCAGTAGATAACTATATTAATTCAGACGGATCGGCACTGCAAGGAATTGAAAAAATAACAGGTAAAAAAATTAAAAATTATAATATAGATTTAAGAGATAAAGAAAAAACAAAAATTATTTTTTCCGAAAATCCGGATATTGAAGGAATTATCCATTTTGCAGCATTAAAAGCGGTTGGAGAATCTGTAGAAAAACCATTATTGTATTTTGACAACAATATAAACAGTCTGCTCAATATATTGGACAACAGTGTTAAAAACAATATAAAATACTTTGTTTTTTCATCATCCTGCACTGTTTACGGTAGTCCCGACAAATTGCCTGTAGATGAAAACACTCCGGTTAAAGATGCTGAATCTCCTTATGGCAGAACAAAACAAATCAGCGAACAAATATGCAAAGATGTATTGCAAAATACCAATATCAAGGCAATAATGCTCAGGTATTTTAATCCGGCAGGAGCCCACGAATCTGCTTTTTTAGGTGAAAGTCCGGCTTTGCCACCGTTGAATTTGGTCCCTATCATAACTGAAACAGCTATAGGCAAAAGAAAATCCATGCAGGTTTTCGGTGATGATTATGACACAAGAGATGGTAGTGCCATTCGGGATTATATACATGTGATGGATCTTGCGGATGCTCACACTAAAGCACTGCAATACCTTATCAAAAACACCAATGCTCCCGGTTATGATTTTTTCAACCTAGGTATAGGCCAAGGCGTAACGGTTTTGGAAGCAATCAATGCTTTTGAAAAAGTAACCGGACAAAAACTCAATTATTCAATATCAAAAAGAAGACCCGGAGATATCCCCGCAATATACGCAGACTACACCAAAGCAAAAAAAATGCTTAATTGGAACCCAAAAAGAAATATCGAAGATATTATGCTAACAGCATGGGAATGGGAAAAAGTAAGAAATATACAATAATTAAACACTTTATAGATAAGCCCTAATTATCTTTTTTTAATCGTTACAGGAATCATTTAATCTGTAAAAAACTCTTTTCATATCGAAATACACTAAAAAAGCAGTCAATATGGCATTAGTCACTATCAACATGCTGCCATTTTTTCATGTTTTATGGCAATAATAAGTCAAGATGAAATAAAAATAAGCATTGGCAAAATTTTTGAAAGGAAGGTTTTTGAAAATAATTTATTTCAAAATTTAAAAATAAAGAAAGATGAAAAAGTTAATAATTTCTGCATTTACAATATTAACAATATTATCCGGATGCGGACAAAATAATATTGATACCAACAAAAAGTCAACAAGTGAAGTTCAGGACACAATTGTAAAACCTGAAAAATCAAATGTTACAAAAGAACAAATGGCAAAAGATATCTCTGAATCAATTAAAAAGGATTTTGAGATAAAAGAAAATGAAAGCAATCTAAAAGCTTTGGAAATCGTTGGTGAGACTCAAAAAGTAATCAATTGGATAGACAAAGACAAGAACAAACAAGCAAAAGATGAAATGGCAAAACTTATTGGTAATTTGGAGATTTTAATTACAAAGAATCCGGAAGTTGTTCTTGTTCCTTTAACAACAGAGTACTCTATCAATGATATTGTAATCGATATAAATACTGCAAAACAAATTGTAAAAGATGCTAAAAAAGCTATGAAAAAGGGATACTATCAGGCTGCGAAGGAGTTACTTTCAGGACTTACAAGCGAGTATAATATAGTCACAACCTATCTTCCTGTTGGCACATATCCGGAGGCTATGAAACTTGCGGCTGCTAAATTGGATGAAAACAAAAACGATGAAGCTAAAAAAATATTATTGCAAGCTTTAAACACCTTGGTGATAAAAGAAGATAATATCCCAATGCCGGTCTTGAAAGCTGAGGAATACATAAGTGTTGCGGCTACTACAATGACAGGAAGCGAAAATTCCAAAAAAGATATAGCTGCGATACTATTGGACAATGCCGATTACCAATTGAAATTGGCAGAAATCATGGGATACGGTAAAAAAGATAAAGAATTTAAAGAATTGGCAAGTGCAATAAAAACACTTAAAAAAGCCATTAAAAAAGATAAAGAAACAAAATCACTTTTTGAAGACTTAAGTAAAAAAATCAAAAATTTCAAAGAAAGATTGTTTTTCAAAAAAGTATAATTTCATAATAACAGATGATTTTTGTAAAAAGCGGGTTTAATATCAATACCCGCTTTTTTTTATATATGAGATATCATTTCCAAATATTCTTTTTTCTTATTTTCGGGTAAAAATGAAGAAATAAATGAGTTTTGAGCTAATTTTACAATATCTTTCTTTGTTAGATTTAATGCCCGGGCAACAGCTATCATATTTTCATTGACATATCCTCCAAAATAAGCGGGATCATCGGAATTAACAGATACCAGCATACCCATATCCAATTTTTTCTTCAAAGTATGATTTTTCAGGTGATTGACATTACCCAGCGCCACATTGGAAAGCGGACAAAGAGTGAGGGGAATCTGCCGTTCAACAATCATTTTGACCAATCCGGGATCATCCATTGCTTTATTGCCATGATCAATTCTATCCACTTTGAGAATTTCAATACTATTCCTCACATATTCGGCAGGCCCTTCTTCACCGGCATGGGCAGTAGTTTTAAATCCGGTTTCTCTTGCCTTATCAAATACTTCTTTGAAAAGTTCAGGAGGATATCCGATTTCGGTAGATGCCAAACCGACACCTGTAAGTTTATCCTTATATTTCAATCCTTCTTCCAATGTTTCCATAGCTGATTTAGCACCAAGATGGCGTAAAAAAGCAAGGAGCAAATATGCTGTCATCCCTTTTGACTCATTCATCTCTTTAATAGCTGCCCACGTACCGTCCATTATGACATCCGAAGCAATCCCCCGGCGTACATAAGTTTGAAAGTCTATGAAAATTTCAGTATGTAATACATTTTGAGAATAGCTTTTTTCCAAATATGCTTTTGTAATATTATAAAAATCCTCAGCTGTCTTGAGTACTTTGGTACCTTGAGTATAGACATATAAAAAATCTCTCAAGTCTTCAAAGCTATAAGCTTTTTTAAGATCTTCTATAGTCTTATATTTGAATCTTATCTTATTCTTTTGAGCCAGTAACAACATCATTTCCGGTTCTATTGAACCTTCAAGATGAATATGCAACTCAGCTTTTGGAATCTTCTTAATAAATTCTATCATATTCTTATTCAAAATATTCATTTTTTTCTTTTATCTTCTTAAAATTGAATCCTCTATTTTTCAATTCATCCAATACTACCGGTAAAACCTGGAGCACCTTTTCTTTTGTTTTAATACTGTCATGAAACACTATAATAGACCCGGGGTTTGTATTTTTCACAACATTATCATAACATTTTTCTACCGTAGTATCCGGATCAAAATCCCCTGACAGTACATCCCACATTATAATTTTATACTTTTCCCCTATATTTTTTATATACCAAGGCAACAATCTACCGTAAGGAGGTCTAAATAAACCCGAGTCAATATAATTATTTGCCTTTTTGATATCATCATAATAATTCTTGAAATTATTTTTCCAAAAATCCAAATGGTTGAAAGTGTGATTTCCGACTGAATGACCTTTTTGTATAATCATTGAAAACAAACCGGGATATTTCAATACATTATTTCCAACACAAAAAAAAGTTGCTTTTGCTTTATATTTATCCAGTATTTTTAAAATTTCAGGTGTAGTAGCGGGATGAGGTCCATCATCAAAAGTCAAATACACTGAATTTGAACTATTATTTATATTGTATACCAATGACGGAAACAATAATTTTATAATAGCAGGTATTTTTATCGTATAAAACATTATTGAAAACTGGATTTTCTTATTGAATCCGTTTCGATATATACATGTGTAAACTTAGGATTGGTATTTTTGATTTTGGTTTTTATCTCATTTACCAATCTTTCGACTTCAAGAACTTTTAGATCATCTTTAAAATTCACTTCAATAACGGCAATCACTTGATTCGGTCCTAAATGCATCGTCCGGATATTGCCGAAATATTCAATCTGAGGATATGCCTGTAATATTTTTTCCAAAAATGCAAGATCTCTGTCTGAAACAGATTCACCAATCAACAGATGTCTGGTTTCATTGGCCATAAAATATGCGACATATACCAATAAAACACCGATTAAAATGGAAGCAGCAGCATCAAAAACAGGCATTTCAAGATAATATGCCAAAGTAACACCGATCAATGCTATAATCAAACCTGCAACAGCAGCTCCATTCTCAATAATCACTGCTACTGTAGCTGCATCTTTACTGTCTTCCAATGCTGATTTGTATCCGGTAGGATGAATTTTTCTAAATTCTTTCAAAGCTACAATCAAACTTGCTCCTTCGAAAATAATAGCTCCGATTAAAACACCATAATTCCATAAAATATTTACTTCTTCACTTTTTTCCACCGGATTATATAATCTGTGTATGCCTTCATAAATAGCAACACCACCTCCAAGAGAAAAAACCAGTATGGAAACAATAAAACTCCAAAAATATATCTCTTTGCCATGACCGAAAGGATGCAATTTGTCAGGACCTAGTTTGCTTTTCTTAATACCTAACAACAGAAGCAGTCCATTGACGGTATCAATCAATGAATGTATCCCTTCCGATAACATTGCGGAGCTACCGGTAAAAAGAGATGCAATAAATTTCATAACTGCAATCAACACATTTGCTGCAATTGACGCATAAATAGTTAGCTTCGAACCTTTAACCGACATATAATTTTTATATTTTAATTAATCTAAATAAACTTTTTTTAATAAAATATGTTAGGTGTTATATTTTTTCACAATTTCAATAGAAATGCAATATTACAAAAAATTTGAATCAAGGACTCCATATATTCCTGTTAAATTCAGTTTGACAAGAGACTTGATTTTTGATTTTGTAGGCATCATTTTTATTTTTATCGGATTGGATTATTTGGTATGGAGATGGAAATATTCCATAAACTGGGATATCCCTGTTGTTTCTTTACCATTATTTATAGCGGAAATATTAAGTTTTACAGGTTCCATATTGACAGTTATCAGTTATTGGTCATTTAAAGATATAAAAAAGAAAAAGCCGGTTCGATTTTTAGGAGAGATAAAAGATTTGGCTGAAGACGAGGAAGACCGTCCATTGAAAATTGATATATTTATTGCTTCCTACAATGAAGAATTGGAAATAGTTGAAGATACTATCAGGGATGCTACTAAATTAAAATATCCGTATGATGATGTAGATATAAATATATACTTATTGGATGACGGACGTAGAGACGGGAGAGATCCTGATAAAGAAAATTTTAAAAAATTGGCTGAAAAATATCATATCGGATATTTTGTAAGGGAAAACAACATTGGATTTAAAGCCGGTAATATGAATAATGCATTCATCCAAACGAATGGTGATCTGATAGTCATTTTGGATGCAGACACAAGAGTTTTTCCTGATTTTCTTAAAAACACAACGGGCTATTTCCGTAATACAAATATGGGTTGGATTCAAACACCACAGTGGTTTTATGATATTCCACAGGGTATTCCGCTAAGAAAATGTATTGCAAAAAAAATACCGATTATCGGTAAATACATAGGTAAATTAATACCTTTCGGTAAAAATCTAAAAGTTGGTAAAAATATATTCGGTACCGAGCCAAGATTATTTTATGATATAATATTAAGACGCCGAAACGCAGCAAATGCCGGTTTTAGCTGTGGTGCAGGTTCGGTACAAAGAAGAGACGCTTTAAATAAACTTGGTGAAAAAGAAAGGCAAGCACGTATTAAAACAAAATTGAAAAAAGCAGCAAAAAACAAAAATATCAATTTGATTGAATACAAAAATGAATTGCAAAAAACAGAGCCTTTCAGACCTTTCGCACATCATATATCGGAAGATATTTTCACTTCTATATTATTGCACAATGAAGGCTGGGAATCTTATCAGCATCCTGATGTTGAGTGCAAAATGTTGTCTCCGCAGACTCTTGATGACGCTGCCAAGCAAAGCAAGAGATATGCTGAAGGTACATTGGATATCGCTTTTAGCAAGCACAATCCATTATTTAAAAAAGGTCTTAGCTGGAGACAAAAATCTGCATATCTGGAAACTATTTGGTCATATCTGTCTCCTTTTTGGTTAGCTATTTTTATGCTTTATCCTACATATTTTTTCTTTACATTACAAGCTCCATTAAAAGCATTTAACTTTGATTTTTTTCTTAGAATAGTACCTTTTCTGCTTTTGAATGTTGCTATTGCGACACTTGGCAACTGGGGAGTCTCGACCAAAAGATCCGAACAATATTATATGGCAGGAATATGGATCAAATTTGTAGCCCTACTGAATGTAATATTTGGAAAAAATATAAAATTTAATGTAACAAAAAAATCCGTATCAAAATCCGGTAACAAATCATTGAAGCATATTTGGCCACATCTTACATGGATGATAATTACATTAACGGGGTTTTCATACAATATATATCTTGTAATAATTCATAAACACCCTTCTTATTCGGCATTATTTGCAAATACTTACTGGATGATTTTTAATTTTTATCAAATCACCCCTTTCATCAGAGCAGGATTTTGGAAAACCGATTATGAAGATGATTCAGTAAATTGTTGATTATGAAAAAAAATATGTTTTTATTAAAACCTGCAATTTTTTTTATTAGCATCCTTATTGGAGCTTATACTGTATTGTGGATTGAAAAAGTACGTCCGTCTGATTTTGGATTCTACAAAGATATTTTCAAAAAAGAAGTTGTCATTAAAAAAGCTAAAAACTATCCTTTAAAACCTATCAATGATTCTTTATCAGAAGAAGATATTCAAATAGCAAAAATAGCTTGGAAATATTTTGAAAATAACTATATTGAGGAAACGGGATTTGTAAACAGTGTTGATAAATATCCCGGAACGACATTATGGGATGTAACAAGTTATTTACATGCTCTTACAAGTGCTTATGAAATAGGAATAATCAAGCATACCGAATTTGATTATAAACTCAATAAGATTTTAAGTTCTATGGCAACTATGAAACTATTCAAAGATAAATTGCCAAACAAATCTTATAATACTTACAATCTGGCTATGATAGATTATGATAATCATCCGACACAGGAAGGAATAGGTTGGTCTGCTATGGATATCGGAAGATTCTTTTCTTTTACATATAGACTAATGAAAGATTATCCGGAATATTTTCCAAAAATGAAAAAAGTAATCTCAAGATGGCATATTGAAGAAATCATAGAAGATGCAACTTTACATGGAATCGGATTCAATTTCAAAGATAAAAGGATGATGAAAGTTCAAGAGGGCAAGCTCGGTTATGAAGAATATGTGGCGAAAGGATATTCACTAATGGGTTTTGATGTATCCGAAGCTATGAAATATACCGATTTTATAAAATTCGTTAAAATATTAGGAATACAAATAGCTGCCGACACCCGGGAAGTTAAATTTTTCCCGGCATACAACTATATTTTATCAGAACCTTATATTTTGGATGGAATTGAATATGGTTGGGATATTAATTCCAAAGAATTGGCTTATCGGGTTTTCCTGGTACAGAAGAGAAGAGCAAAACAGACAAAACGCTTGATAGCCGTATCGGAAGGCCACTTGGATACATTCCCATATTTCGTTTACAATTCAATTTATTCAAATAAAGACAAATGGATTTGTACCAGTTCCGATGGAGAAATAGTCAATGATATGAAGACCTTTTCTACCAAAGCCGCTTTTGCATGGTATACTTTATTTGATGATGATTATGCGAAAAAAATCTATGAAAAAGCTATTACCTTGCAAGATAAAAATAAAGGATTCTATTCAGGATATTACCAAAATACAGGGAAAATCAATTATGCTTTAACAGCAAATACCAATGCGGTAATATTGGAATGCCTGAGATACAAAGTCTTTGGGCCAATTGACAGATTTCAAATAACAAATTAATCAAATATATAAATACTATTTTTAAAACATTAATAAATGATTATGAAAACAAAAATATTTATTTTATTTTTAATATTAGGAGCAACAATTTCAAATATTTCAGCACAATATGACAACTTCGGTCAAATGTGGGGTATAGAAAATTCAATATTGGGAAAAAGTAAGGTAAGAGGAGATGCCGGATATGTATTCTCAATCATCTCATATAAACCTAAAGATGATACTTTGTACAATTTCCAAAGAAATGCAATAAATTTGAATTTCGATATCAATTTTTATAAACATTTACATGCCAGAACATCTTTTTATATAGATTTGAGTACAAGTCCGGTGAAACCACCGTTTCTTTCCGATTTGTTTTATCAGTTAGGTTGGTATGATTGGCATAATAAATCTTTCTCTTTTGGGTATGAAAATTATCAACCCAATAATATTTTCAGAAAAGAAGGTGACAGAAAAACAGACTGGGCTGAAAATTTCAGAAGAGGAATGCTATTTGCCAGTTTTAATTATGATTTACTTCAAAAGAACTCAGCACTCAAATATGATAAAACATCACAAATCAGGTTAGTACCGGCAATAAGATATTTTTATGAATATTCCGATAAATACGGCATTGTAAAAGGAGGAAACCATAAAATTGTGCTGACAACAGCGGCAAGATGGACTATAATTAAAAATATATATGTAGAGGGAGCTGTGTATTATTATCCGGATAAAAACTCAAAACTACCGTGGGATGCTGATTTTACGTATGGATTCGGGATGTTTGACTGGCGTGCATTCAAAATGAATTTTTCTTATGGTAATTGGATTGCAAACCGGTTTCCTTGGAATGAAAAACAAATGACTTATTATGGATTTCTAAACGGTGAGTTCAAGGCAACTTTTACTTGGGCTTTATAAGTCCCAGAAAACCTTTTCATATAAATTCTTCTCTATCCATAAAATCATTAAAATTTAAGCACTTTATAGACTGACACTATATAAATTACCCTTATCCCTAAAATCCATATTCCTTCATGCTACTACTTGTCAGAGTGCCTTTGTGTCTTAGTGGCGATAATGACTGTCGTTTTTGCCATTAAGGCACTAAGACTCTAAGGAACACTAAGAGAGTAAATAAAAAATCACCCTCCCGACCAACTATCATCACTAATCTT
>JALSPW010000217.1 GCA_026985735.1 Saprospiraceae bacterium | reverse complement strand
AGAAAATCCGAGAAAGCCGAATGGCTATAGCTTTGGATTGGACTTTGACTATAATCTAACTGATTTTTCAGGTATAGGGGGAAGTATTACTTATTCCAAACAATATCAGAAATATCTGTCATCTAATTATAGTCATGGAGATTCTTGGTATTACAATGTAGATATCAAAAGGGATTTTGATTATATTAATATTCCGGTAAAATACTATATGTTTAAATCAATTGGATATAAATCGAGCTATTATGTAAAGCTTTCTTTAGGTATAAATATCTCATATTTAGCAAACTATATTATAAACGGAAAACAGTATTATGCTTATAATGGAAAAATATTTAAAGATAGTATACAAAATAAAATAATAATTGAAAATAATGTATTTCATAGAGAAACGTATCAAATTATAGGAAATTATGTAGAAATTTATGATGGGAAAATCACTAATCCGTTTCATGAAATAGTATTGGGAGCTATAGGAGATATTGCCATAGAAAAATATTATTTGAATAAATTTAAATTTACCTTGGGATTGGATTTTTATCATGCATTTACCAATTTGAATAATATAATAAAAGGAGAGTATTGGAAAGGGTTTGGTGGCGGGTGGGGACCAACAAGTCTTAGAGATTATCGTACATATAATAGGTCTATGGGATTAAAATTTTCAGTGAAGTACATATTGAATCCCCAATCTTATTATCAGTGATATGTGGCCCAATGCTAACCTGCTGCGATATACAATCCCGACTGGAGACAATTGCTCAAATGCAATCTTCAAAAGTCGGGGCCGCATTCACGATTATAAGGGTAAGGATTATTGTGTAGGATAGTTCTTTTGAGAATATGAAAAGGACAAAGTTCAAAGGATATATGACAAAGTTTGAAAGACAAAAGACAAAAGAAATTAAAGATGAATTATGAATGGTGAATTATAAGTTCAAAAGCCGGCTTTGAAGTCATGCTATCGCGTGCTTTCAAGTCCTAAATGGCGTTTCAAATTTATTTGCGACAAAAAAAAGTCCCGGCGGAGCTTGTCCCGATCTTGTATTGGGAACGACATATTATAGCCTCGTACGTAAGTGCGGGGTTGAAAAGTAGTCCCCCCGGTTGTTTTGGCGGTATTTTTGCAGCGAAGCAAGGCAAAAATAGTGACAAAACAAAAGTGATTCACCGTCATTTTGCTTTAGCGGATAGGAATGAAAAAAGAACGAAGTAAAACAAATAAAATAGCATAATAATCCCATAATAAAAAATAAAATATCGCACAAATGTTAAAGTTATGAGATTGTCTTAAATATTTTTGATATTTTAAATATTTGTTGTATATTTGTAGGACAAATATTTAAAATGTACAGACTACAGACTACAGACTACAGACTACAGACTACAGATTACAGATAGTATGTTGTCCGGATTATATACCACTCCGTTTATATGCCGGATTGTTCTGTATATTATTTATTTGTATAGCCGGAATCGAAGAGACAAGAGGAGTAGTTGTTTTTCGGTTCAAAGTGGACCCTCCGTTTTGGTAACAAGATTTTTGAAATTATAATTTGAATTATTTATTTTTTTAATTTAAAAATCTTGAAAAATGAAAAAAAATATTTTTATAACATTAATAACAATAATCATATTGTCTTTTGTATTGGTTCAGTGTACAAAGGAAAATAATCAAAATGAATTAACATCCGAGAGTGTAGAACTTAGAAGCGATGATTGTATTCCTCCGGATTGTGGTGGGCCATTAATTAATAAACCAGTTGAAAATATTCCATTGCCATCATCATATCCTGGAAATTGTCTTGTCAATGGTCAATATCTATATAGAAAGTGTGGGACATCATCAACGTTTCAATTTTATGATTTTATCTTGACAATCCCAAGTACACCGGACTGTTCTGATTTAAATAATTGGTTACAATCACTATCGGATGCCGATAGAGCACAGGCAGTATTAGTTATAAAAAACTATGCGCAATCTGTTGCTCAATTGATGATTTTGCAGGAAGAAGCTAACCAAAATAATCTGACTAAAATAGAAAAAGTTACTACTTTCAAAGATAACTGTTCTCAATTGTGCGAATATTTTGATCCTTCATGTTTGTTGGAAAAAGCAGATATAGGTCCTAAGGAAGAAAAAGGAGGCAATAGAGGGGAAACAGGAATGGTTGAAAATCAATTGAAACTTAGAGCTATAGTAGACCCATGTTGGAAATATAAATCGATAAAATGCGGAACAGGGTGTTGTATTACAAATACACATTATGATGTCGTAAACGGTGTTGTAATCGAAGTAAGCTCTGAAACAAATTCTCATGGAGATTGTTCTCCTTTACCACCTGATTATCATTCCCGTTGGCCAAGATTTGGACCATGTCCGGCTTTGGGGCATTATATTGGTGATTGCATACAAAATTGCGCTAATTAAATTTTTTTTTGGACTTATCGGGTTTTATTATAACCCGGTAAGTTTTTTATCAAAATAAAAGAACATGAGAAAGAAAACACTTTTAACAATTATCTTTTTTATAATATTAATAACCGGTATTAATGCTCAGTATCCTGATAATATTTTTAAAAATTATACACCAAAATGGCAACATTATGTTTACGACAGTACGGCAATACCACCTATGAATCCTAAAGAATATAATGGAATATTATTTAAAAATATGATTTTTCGTGATAGTTTTATTTATAGCTTATATGAATATAATTACCTTGTGCCAGAAGCTTCAAATGGAGGATATATTGAGAAATTAAATATTAATACGGGGAATCTCGAATGGACAACAATATACGATCTAAGAACAATCGATAAAAACGAAAGACCAAATAGAATGTTTTTTAATGAACTTAATCAATTGGAAGTACTTGGATTTAGAAAAAGAATAAGAGAGGTTGTTTTATATAATCCAACTGATCCAACATTTAAGTTCATAAGAAGAATATATAATCCTGACAATGGAAGACTAATAAGAAAAATCCATGAAAAAGATTCGGACACTTCAGGCCTGATAATGTATGCTCTAGATTGGCGAGCAAGCCTTTTACCTTATGGAATGAATAGTTATCAATATTTGCCTAATTATCCATCATGGGAATTAAAAAATATATCATCGATATTATTGGATACTTTGGGTATAGCAATAGATACATTAATATACGATTTAAATTGCAAATATTATAGAAGTGATATGACACCATTTAAAGTATTATCCCCTGACACTATGGTTACGGTTTTTTATACTTATAATGATTATTTTCAAGAAGAAGATTCATTTGATGTTGAATTTTATATGCTACTTATTGATCAAGATTTCAATCATATAGATAGTTTCAATATTACAGAAGCTATAAATACAAAAAATTACTATGATATTGAATTGAAATATGCGGATGATAAAATAATTGTAGTAGGACTAATAGATGAACCCGAGCCTTTTGACTGGAAATCAAGTTTTTTGATTTTTGATTACAAGGGTAATTTATTGGATACCATAGATCTCAATGATGTATCGTATTATACCTGTAATATTGAACTAATATCAGATGATGAGTATTTAATATACGGAATGCATAAAAAAAATGATTACGGGAATTTTAGATTTTACAAAAAGAAGATAGGTGAAAAGAAAAAGCTATTAAGAGAGATAGAAGTTAATAAGCTTGGAAAATACTTTTATTGTGATGAGATGCATTTGGTTGATGATAATTTAATCTTAATTGGCGAAATATCGGGACGTTATAAAGAATATTGTTGTTTTTATAGATATCCAATGATTATAGATTTTCCGAAAGGTGATATTTTGAATTATGTTGATAAACAGGAAGAAATAACAATCACCAAAAAAGAAATGGAATTATACCCCTCCCCGGTTGAAAAGACTCTGACGGTCGATTTCAAATGCAATTTTATAGGCACAATAGAAATTATAGATGTATTGGGAAGGAAAAGTAAAATCATAGATATAGAAAATCAACTAAAAAAGCAAATTGATATTTCATTTTTGAATAAGGGAGTATATTATATTAAAGCAATTAGCAAAAGCAAAAATAAATTGTATAATGTAAAAAGTTTTGTAGTAGAATAAAGGTAATGTTACGGTAAAGAACAAGCTATGAAGACAATCATAATCGGCTTTATTATGCTATGATGCATATTGCCAGACGTTATGTGCTATTATGTTGGATAGTTCTTTTGAGGTCGTGAAAAGTTCAAAGTTTGAAAGACAAAAGAGATTTAATGATGAATAAAAAATTACGAATTACGGCGGATTGTGTAGAAAAGATTTGTTTAATTAATTTTTAGGGATATGCGGGATGGAGCTACTCCGGTTTCGGAGCGTGCGGAGAAACAGGAGGCTGGGAGGTAGCTTGGCTAGGAAAGTTCAAAGTTCAAAGGACAAAGTTCAAAGGTTTGAAAGACAAAAGGAAAAAGATAAAAGATTTAATGATGAATTATGAATGATGAATTATGAGTTAAATAACCGGCTTTGAAGTCACGCTATTGCATGCTTTCAAGTCCTACTTTGCGTCTTCATTTGTAATGTTTCAAATAAATTTGAAACGCCATTTAAAGGGGAGCGGTTTTGAAAGGGTATCGCAAATTTATTTGCGACAAACTAGTGTTTGTTGTTAGCCCAAGGGATTAGTTACTATTTTCTTGTATGATTTTTTGTACTTCTTCAGGGTTTAGACCTGTGATATCTGCAAGGAAATCAATGGTAGCACCTTTTTGGTATCCTTTTAAAATCACACCTTTCTTTTCTTTTTCGATACCTTTCTCAATACCTTTTTCAATACCTTTTTCAATACCTTTTTCAATACCTTTTTCTATTCCTTTTTGTTCGTGTTTTTTTGCTATCATTTCATAAGTACTCATAAAATCTTTTTTTACTTTTGGAGGAATTTTTTCAATTATTTCCAGTAATTGCACTTCTTTTATCTCTACCAACTGTAAGTAATAAACAATTAATACTTTGCTAAAGTTCCCCATTCCTTCCGGAAATAGGGTGCCGAAAATATTTTCCACATTTTTTATCAATTCACTTGGGTTATGGCTGTATTTTTGAATCGTAAGTGCTGAAGATAAAAAAGAATTACCGATATTGAGCAATTCTTCATCCGAGAATTCTTTCAAATCCAAAAATTTAATATCAAATTGAGGAATATATTTTACAATATCTTCAGGTAGATACGGGATTAAATCCTTTAAGGTCTTTAATTCCCATTTCTGTTTACCATGATAAAGGAGTACAGGAATTATGGGTTTTAAAGGCTTTCCGGCTTTAATCTGAGCCTGATATCCTTCAACAACATATCCCAATGTCTGAACATAAGAGTATTTATCAGGATAGCTTTTATGTTCAAGAAGTATGGAGATATAGGCACTATGTTCACTGTTTTTTAATTTGCACTCAAAGACCAAATCGGCAAAAGTCTCCTTTAGCTTTTCTGAAACATAGCTATTGGAAGTAATTTTCAGGGTGCTAATATCAATGGTGTCTAAAACTTCTTTCGGTAAGAAAGTCTTTAAAAAATCCTTCGCCACATCAATGTTGGACATTATTGATTTGAAGAATTTATCGTGGATATTATTTACAGATTTTTTATCCATAGAACAAATATAAAATAAATTGTTTTAAATTGTTGAAATATTCGGATTTTTTGTATGTTATCCGTTTCAAAAGCCGGCTTTGAAGTCATGCTATCGCATTCTTTCAAGTCCTGGAAGGCATTTCAAATTTATTTGCGACAAAAAATTGAGAGTTGATACCAAAGCAATTTCCTCAGTATATCCTTATTATTCATATTACCGGGTTTTTCTAAAATCAGTAAAATTAAAAACAAAATAAAATATTGCGTAATTATCAAATAACAAACAAAATATCAAAGTAAATTAAATTAAGTATAAATTAACTACTTTGTATAAAAATAATTAAAATAAATGCTAAAAAATTTGTTTAATTTTAATTTTAATTTTAATTTTAATTTTATCGGTGATATAATTATTTTTTTGGTAAAAGCAAAGATTGTGATCTGACGAGTTCTTTGAAAAGCCTACAAAATCCGGAAGAAAATCGCTCGTGTGGCGATTTTGAAAAATACGTAAAAGGGATGACAATAAAATGGTTTTTTGGAAGGTATGAGTTGGGGAAGCGATTGGTGTGGATACCAAATGGTCACTTTCTCTGCTGCTTTGTTTCTACTAAGGCAGGAGAGGAAAAATTTTAATTAAAATGAAGAAATATTTGTTAATTTTCGCAATGGTATTTGCATTTTTTTATACTGCAAGATCTCAAACTAATGGTAAGGTTGTAATTAGCGGTCCGGAAGAAGTTGAAGTTGGGTTTGAATATAAGTATTATGCCGACTTTATTCCGGATTCAATGGATGAATATGATGAAAAAGTAAATTGGTATTTATGGAGTGTAGATGATAATGGAGTTGGACAAGCTGGAATAAGTGAAATATATGGTGAGATGGATTTTACCGGCATTAATCCTCTAATGCATGATTGGACTAATGATAATGATGGATTATTGCATCACTCTGATAGTATTATTATTGTATGGGGTGATTTTGATAATACTAATACGGATGATCGTGTTCATGTAAAATTTCAATATAAAACTCATGATGCCTATAATCCTACAGTAGAAAATTTTAAAGATTTTCCTGATGAAGATAATATTCGTATTTATCGGGTTTGGAAACCAAATTTTGAAGCGCCGGTATCTGAGCAAGCCTGTTGTCAAAATGAAATTGAGATAATAGCAAAAGATTACAAAGATGCTGATATTTTTGAATGGGAAATTGTTTCAGGTGGAGTTATTTCCCATGAGGACGGAGATAGAGTTATTGTGGTTCCTGATATAGGATATGAGGATATTGAATTATGGTGTCGAGTGTCCAGAGCAAGTGGAAGGGAAGACTATTATAGAGAGAACAATGTGATTATCAAGAAACACACTCCGAAAACACCAAAATACGATGGAGATGGAGTTTTTTGTAAAGGAGATACTTTTGATTTGTGTGTTTCGCAAATGTGTGGTATGATAGGTGTGCAATGGGAAGTTCCTACTTCTATAATTGTTATTAGTGGACAAGGGACTAAATGTTTGAAAGTTACTCCAAGATTGGATGTTCCGGATGGAACAACCGGTACTATAAATTATAAAGCGGTAATGTCCAATCAATGTAGTAGTATTGGTAATTCATCGACTTTTACGATATATTCAAGTGGAGTCCCCCCTGTTCCTGAAGGATATTTAGTTGTAACTCCACAAGGTCCAATTGATGGGTTAGATCCCTGTGATCCAGAATCATGGCCGGGGTTTGATATAGATTTTGTAGCTACAAATCCTTATGTTAACGGCTACACAACAATTACTCCTTCGTTTTTTGTACCTGTTTTACACCACATGAATGATAATGCTACAATAAATGTAACAGTATGCTATGTGAACTATTGTTCAGGAGCAAAATCATGTACTACATTTGTATACGAATTGCCATATCCGTGTGAAGATGATTGGGATAAAATAGTAATAAATAATCAAGGAATTCAAACCGAAAATCATACTGATATAGCCAAAGAGACTAAGGCTATAAGCCAAATAAGCGCTATTGGAAATAAAGAAAATGAAGGAATTCAGATTTTTCCCAATCCTTTTAATAACACATTGATTTTGTGTTTTCCTCAAATAGGACAAGGTAAAATTGAATTATTTACAATGGAAGGACGTAAAGTATATTCAAAACGCATTGAGAATAAAAACACAATAAGGATAAATAATATAAGCGAATTGAAAAGCGGTATCTACATTATAAAATTAAATTCTGCAAATTATACTACAATCAGAAAAATTATCAAAAATAATTAATATTAATATATGATGAAAATGCAATACAGATTATATATAATTTTAGTGATATTATTAAGCAATTCATTTTATTTATTAGGGCAGTATAAAGATGAAATGAGTATTGGAATAGTAGGTAAATCATACTTTTTTCAAGCATATAATAAATATGTTTGTCGTGAAAATAATGTAGTGATAATAGAAAATCCGAGAAAGCCGAATGGCTATAGCTTTGGATTGGACTTTGACTATAATCTAACTGATTTTTCAGGTATAGGGGGAAGTATTACTTATTCCAAACAATATCAGAAATATCTTTCATCTAATTCTAGTCATGGAGATTATTGGTATTACAACGTAGAAATCAAAAGGGATTTTGATTATATTAATATTCCGGTAAAATACTATATGTTTAAATCAATTGGATACAAATCGAGCTATTATGTAAAGCTTTCTTTAGGTATAAATATCTCATATTTAGCAAACTATATTATAAACGGAAAACAGTATTATAATTATGCTGAAAAAATATTTAAAGATAGTATTCAAAATAAAATAATAATTGAAAATAATGTCTTTCATAGAGAAATGTTAGAACTTTTAGGAAATTATATAAAATTTTATGATGGGAAAATGCCTAATCCGTTTCATAAAATAGTATTGGGAGCTATAGGAGATATTGCCATAGAAAAATACTATTTGAATAAATTTAAATTTACCTTGGGATTGGATTTTTATCATGCATTTACCATATTGGATAATATAAAAAAAGGAAAGCTTTGGAATGGGTATGGCGGATGGGGATCTTCAATTCCTAGAGATTCTCGAACATATAATAGGTCTATGGGATTAAAATTTTCAGTGAAGTACATATTGAATCCCCAATCTTATTATCAGTGATATGTGACCCAATGCTAACCTGCTGCGATATGCAATCCCGACTAGAGACAAATGCTCACTTGCAATCTGCAAAAGTCGGGGCTGCATTTGCGATTATAAGGGTATGGATTATTGTGTAGGATAGTTCTTTTGAGAATATGAAAAGTATAAAGTTCAAAGTTCAAAGGCAAAAGTTTGGAAGATAAAAGACAAAAGGAAAAAGATAAAAGGATTAAATGATGAATTATGAATGATGAATTATAAGTTAAAAGCCGGCTTTGAAGTCATGCTATCGCATGCTTTCAAGTCCTGGAAGGCGTTTCAAATTTATTTGAAACAAAAAAAAACCAGCGGAACTTGCCGATACGTAAGTGCCTGGTAAAAGAGGTGATAA
>JALSPW010000216.1 GCA_026985735.1 Saprospiraceae bacterium | reverse complement strand
CAATAATGAGTGTTTTCTTGTTTTTTACTCCTGTTTTCGGACAGGAAAATCAAGATACGTCATCAACCGGAGAAATAATCATCTATAATTCCGATAATACTTTAATGAAAAAAAAGGATGATGATTTTATCAGATACTTAAAAGGTAATATCAAAATCTATCACGATAGTACTTTTTTCTTTGCAGATTCTGCCGTTTTATATAAAAAAGAATTAACCGCCAACGGAAATATTATCATTATACAACACGACACTATACAAATATTCAGTGATAGCTTATATTATAACGGCGATTCTCTGATAGCGGAATTAAAAGGGAAAATACTTTTGAAAAACGGAGAAAATGAGCTCAGAACCCGATACTTATTATATGATATTCATAATAAAACCGCTCATTACAATACAGGTGCAGAATTAAAACAAAAGTCTTCGATATTAAAATCCGTGAATGGCATGTATTATATTAATGACAATAAAATAAAATTCTATGATTTTGTTTCCATAAAAGATTCATCATTCAATTTATTTGCGGATTCTCTTAATTTTGATACAAAAAACAAAATTGCTTTTTTTACCGGCCCGACGATTATAAAAATGGACAGTTCCAATATTTACTGCGAATCAGGCTACTATGATATAAAAAACGGCAATGCACTTTTTGAAAAAAATATGACCTATAAAAAAAATACCGCCATTGCCAGATCAAAACAATTGTTTTATATCGATAGCTTATCACAATATATACTCGCTGGAGATGCGGTTTATACAGATAAAGAACTTGTTGCAAAGGCAGACACAATTATTCATAATACAAAATTAAATCAAAGTATTTTATTGGGTCATGGTATATTCAACAATAAAAATCAAAGTGCAGAAGGAGATAAAATAATATATAATCATGATGAAGAAAGCTTTATTTCAGAAAGTCGTTCAACATTGCGTGACAGCACAATGGTGATAACCGCCGATTACAGCAATTATTCAAAAAAAACAGGAAAAGGATACGCATCGGGTAAAGTTATTTTTATCGATACTTCTTCCAATATCATTATTAACAGTTCTGAGATGTATCTTGAAAAAAAAAGAAATTATATGCTGGCGTACGGAGACAGTACAACAAGATTGCTACTTATGTTTATTGATAAAAAAGATACGACCTATATATCTTCGGATACTTTGGTTTCTCTGGATATTATTCATAAAATCGATTCTCTTCATAGTGATACTACAAATGTTTTAAAAGCATATTATAATGTTAAAATTTATAATAAAGACTATCAAGCAATAGCGGATTCATTAGTATACTTTCCGGAAGATTCCGTTTATATTCTGTTTGATAATCCTGTATTATGGTCAGATAGTACACAAATAACAGGTGATACTATTAGTATTAAGACTATTAAAAACGGTATTGATAATATTTTTTCAAGAGACAATGCATTCATCGTCAATTTTATTCAAGGTCAATTATTTAATCAAATAAAAGGAATGAAAATAACTTCTTTTTTTGAAAATGACAGTTTGAAAACCATGTTTGTAAATGGCAATGCAGAAGTAATATATCACATGCAAGATGATGATAATGCATTAACAGGAACTATACAAACAGTATGCGGTAAAATCAATTTTGTTTTTAAGCAAAATAAAATAAAAGATATTAAATTTTTTGGAGAGCCGAAATCAAATTTTAAACCTATTAAAACGGAAATTTCAAATCCTCAGAAATTAAAGGGATTTCAATGGCTCGAGGATAAAAGGCCAAAAACCAAATATGAAATATTAAAATAGTGTCTGTCTACAAAATGCTTAATTTTTAATGATTTTAAGAACAGACATATAATATTATTAAAAAACACACTGTTTTTTTCCTCATCCAAAATTCTTTTTCTATATTTGGTTCAATGTTTTATCGACAATTAAACTTTACCTTGTGGAAAGAAATAAAACAACTTCATATAAAATCCAATTTCTTTTATATATAAAATCCTGGATTATCTTGGTTTTAATTTTGATCTGTGTCAACTCGACGTTTTCACAGATATATGATGATTTCAGTGACGGGGATTTCAGAACAGCACCTGAATGGAAAGGAGATTTATCGGATTTTATTATAAATGATAAATATCAATTGCAATTGGATGCTGCACAAGCCGGTAATTCAAAAATATATCTCAAGTATCAACAACGAGATAGTATGCAGTGGATATTTTATTTTAAAATGGATTTTAGTCCTTCAAATTCCAATAAATTAAAAGTTTATTTTGCTATTGACAATATAAATCCGGATATAGCTTCGGGTTATTTTTTGGAAATAGGTGAAAACGGCAGTAATGATAATCTGAAGTTTTACAAACTGGATCATGGAAATGAAATGCTTTTGGCCGAAGGAGAAGATGCCGAATTTGCTAATCAACCTGCCGAATCTTTTATAAAAATTCAAAAATCAATCGATAATATTTGGTCAGTATCTACAAAAAATAATACAAACTCATATTTTAAAAATGATTTTGAAGTTTTTTCCGGGGAAACACTAACGGATTCTTCTTTTTTTATGTTATCTTGCCAATATACCAATACAAGAAAAAACAAATTTTTCTTTGATGATATCGCAATTGATGTTTTTAAAAAAGATACATTTCCACCTAAGATAATTAAATCGCAAATTTTATCAAAAAATAAGATAAAAATAATTTTTGATGAACCGGTCAAAAAGGAAACGGCAATAAACGGCAATAATTATCATTTGAAATCAAACAATGACAAGCCAAGTTCAATATATTATCATGATACAATTCCTAATGAAGTGATTTTGAAGTTTTCCAAAGATTTTGAAAGCGGTATATATTATATTTTAATTGTTTCGGGGATAAAAGATATTCACGGAAATGAAATGAAAAGTATAAATAAAACAACCTTTTATCTTATTGACACGCCGCAAAAAGGGGATATTGTGATAAATGAAATTCTTTTTAATCCACGTAAGGGAAGCAATGACTTTTTGGAACTTATCAATGTTTCAAATAAAATAATAAACCTTAAAGGACTTATAATATCAAATAAAGATAAAGAAAATAAAGATGAAATTTTGAATGATAATATTATCCTGAAAAAAGGTAAATATATTTGTATCACAAAAGATACTTCAAAACTAATAAATGATTATTTCATTCCGGATACGGCAATTTTAGTACAAAACCCTCTTCCTTCTTTTGATGATGACAATGGAAATGTAAGTTTGATTTATTTTAATTCCGCTTCGGGATTATACACCACAATAGATTCTTTCGATTATTCGGAAGATATGCATTCGGTTTTTTTAACTAATAACGAAGGTGTCAGTTTAGAAAGAAAAAACCCTTTTATAGCTACACAAGATAGTTTCAATTGGACTTCTGCAGCAACAATTACCGGTGGAGCAACACCGGGATACAAAAACTCTTCTTTTTTTGATACAAATGATAATATCAAAGACAATTTTGAATTAGTCAATAACGTTTTTTCTCCTGATCAAGATGGTGTTGATGATTTTTTAACTTTAGAATATTCTTTGGAAAAAGACAATGTTTTAGCAAATATATATATTTTTGACTCCAAAGGAAGATTTATCACAAAACTATTAAACAACGAAAGTCTTTCATATAAAGGAATAGTAACTTGGGATGGTTTTGTTGACGGGAAAAAAATGCCGGTAGGTATTTATATTTTATATATAGATACTATTGATTTAAACGGAAATTCTATTAAATATAAAAAAGCTTTTATCTTAGCAAAAAATTTGAATTGAATACTTATTGATGAAATGGAATAAACCGGTAAATATTATTTTACAGATTTTGATTGGTAGCTTAGTATTATCATTGATTCTTCAACCTGATATCCCACTTGTAACAATATTGAATGAACATGCTATTTGGATAATCATTGGTTTGATCATAACCGGATTAATTTCAATGTTTTTCAATAATAAAAGCCTTATTTATTTTAGTATGTTCAGTGCTGCTATTCTTACATTTTATCTGAAAGATTTATCCAATGAAAACCTTGTATTTAACAAAAATATTAATATAAAAACAGCACTACATATAATGCATATTAATATTTTTAATGTTGAAGAATCAAAAGACAAACTATTAAAAAGGATTATTAAAACCGATCCGGATATTATCACTTTTGAAGAATTAACTCCTGACTGGAACACGTTCTTAATTAATAAATTGAACTTTAAATATAAAAATACAATCGTTTTAAAGAATTTGGATTTAGATAGCAAATTGGTTTTGTCCAAATATGAATTTATCAATAAAGATACATTTGAAATAGCAAATCACCCTCAATTGGATTTTACTATATTTTATAAAAATAATACTGTAAAAATAATTCTTTCATATATATTGCCTTATTCCTTTATAGGAATAAACAATAGTAAATATCAATTGGACGATTTAGCAGAATATATCAATAAAAATTCCAATAAAAATATAATATTAATAGGAGAATTTAATCAGGTTTACTGGACAAAAAGAATTAAAAATTTTCTTTTTAAAACCAAATTTAATAATGCCAGGAGATCACTGTCTTTTAGCAAAAGAAATCCCTATGATCATATTTTTTATTCAGGAAGATTCAAATGTGTTGAACTTAAAGAAATTTATGATTCAAAAAATAATCATATAGGTATAGATGGGTATTTCAGACTCATTGATCCAAATACTATATCTATTTTCCGTTAATTTTTTGATAATTCCGTTACACAATTTAGAAGTTCATCGCCTTTTATTTTCAGGTCAAATTGCAAAATAGTATCGGTTATTAAAATTCCGGAAGAAGGATAGATCAAATTTATCACTGTATCATAATAGACATGTCCTCCCACACTATATGAATCAATATTTTCTATAAATTGATTTTCAATAAAAATACTGTCTTTGTAAATGTTTGCCCTCAATTTCATTTGTTGGCTGAAATTATCAATGTTCAATAATATTTTTCTGGGATTTAAAAAATTATTCGAAATTGTAGTTGTAACCGGTTGTACTAAAAGATCACAATTTATACTGCCTGACCATATACCTGAAAATTTATCACTTTCTTTTATTTCACAATTTTCGCCACTGTATCCATCATCGCAAAAACAATCACCTTTAATACAATATCCGTTTTCACACAGTTTATCCTTACATTTATCAAAACATGAATTATTTGTAAACATAAAGATTATTAGAAGTATAATACCGTAGATTAAAATATAGGACTTATTGATTTTCACGACACAAATTTATAAATAATAACGAAATAAATTGTATTTTGTAGTTTACAAATTAATATAAAACAGTATTTTGAAATTCAAACACTTTATATACAAACACTACCTAGTAGTCACATTTTCAAAAATCAACCGGGTTTTTTGTCTATTTTAAATAAAAAATACTGTTTGTTAAATTAATTGTTATTATTTTTCCGCTCTTTTTACAAAAGTCAAATATAATATTAAGAATATGAAGAAAGTTATTTTAATCATTTTTGTTTCGTTTTTGTATTTTTCGGTTTTTGCTTGTACCAATTTTCTGATTACAAAAGGAGCTTCTTCCGATGGTTCGACGATGATCAGCTATAATGCGGATTCCCATACATTATATGGAGAATTGTATTATTGGCCTCCGGCAACTTATCCGGAAGGAACAATGCTTGATATATATGACTGGGATAGCGGACAATATCACGGAAAAATCAAACAAGCTTTACAAACTTACAATGTTGTTGGCAATATGAACGAGTTTCAAGTAGCTATCGGAGAAACTACTTTTGGCGGTTTGAGCAAATTACACCACCAAAAAGATGCAATAATAGATTATGGTAGTCTTATTTATATAGCTCTTCAAAGGTCAAAAAGCGCCAGGGAAGCTATAAAAGTAATGACTGAACTTGTAGCAGAATACGGATATGCAAGTCACGGTGAATCTTTTTCCATTATGGATGCTGATGAAGTCTGGATACTTGAAATGATAGGCAAGGGAGAATATGATAAAGGTGCAGTTTGGGTAGCCAGAATGATTCCCGACGGATACATCAGCGCACATGCCAATCAGGCAAGGATTAGAACTTTTCCTCAAAATTTTAAAGACGGAGGTATTTCTTCTGATGAGATGGATAAATTATATGATCCAAATGTTAATACCATTTATGCTTCAGATGTAATATCTTTTGCGAAAACACATGGGTTTTATAAAGGAGATGATAAAGATTTTAGTTTTTCGGATATTTATGCTCCGGTTGATTTCGGAGGTGCAAGATTTTGTGAATCGCGAGTTTGGTCAATGTTTCGTCAGGTAAATAATGACATGGATAAATATGAAAATTACGCTATGGGATTTGATTTGACCAATAGAATGCCTTTGTTTATCAAACCGGATAGAATGGTTAGTCTTAAAGATATGATTTCGTTTATGGGAGATCATTTTGAAGGAACAAAAATGGATTTCAGGAATGATATCGGAGCGGGTCCTTTTGGTTTACCTTATAGATGGAGAGGATTGACGTGGAAAATAGATGGTCAAACATATTTCAACGAAAGATCTACTTCCACGCAACAAACAGGATTTACTTTTATTGCACAAGGTAGAAGTCAATATCCCGATCCTATCGGTGGAATTCTTTGGTTCGGTGTTGATGATGCATATTTTACCGTTTATAACCCAATATTTTGCGGAGTACGAAGTGTTCCGGTATATTATCGACAAGGATTTGGCAATATGATGCAATTTGAAGAGGATGCTGCATTTTGGGTTTTCAATCAGGTATCCAATCTGGCTTATACCCGCTACAACACTATTGGCCCTATAGTAAAAAAAGAACAATCAATGCTTGAAGATAAATTTATAAAATCCATAGGTCCAATCTCGGAAGCTGCAAAAAAATTATTTGAGATAGATGAAAATCTCGGACTTGAATATATTACTGATTACTCTGTAAATCAAGCTGATAATATTGTCAAATACTGGAAAAAATTGTATCGTTTTCTTTTTGTTAAATTCATGGATGGTAATATCAAAAAAACAAAAGGACGACAGTTTATTGATAATGGTAATGGTAAAAATATCCCTGCTTACCCGGACCAACCAGGATACGGAGAAAAGACTTATAGAAAAATTATACAGGAGACAGGAGACAGATACAAGATGAAATAGTTGGTTATTGCCGGAATAGTCATTATCAAAGAAAAAATTAAAATCTTTTAATTAAATAGTATTTTTTATATTTGTCTGACTTTTTAATTATAAACCAACCAAAATGAAAAATATAATATCTGCTTGTTTTTCTATTCTAATAGTACTTATTACCACATTGGATTTATTCGCCGGTGCCGGTTTCTATGAAGATATCGGAGCAAATCAAAGACAGAAAGTTGTATTTAATTTTGGAAATAGCGACGAATGGAAATCCGTTGTTGATGAAGTTGACGGACAAGATTACGGAACTAAAACTTCTTCTGATATATGGATATTAAAGGGAGGAGAGGCGTTTGTTTGGAAAGATAATGGTAGTGATATTACTTCCGTAATTTTGCATTACAGTGTATATAAAGATGGGGGTACCCCTGTTTTCAGTGATATTAATTTGCCTTGGGCACAAGACTATTCAGGAACTAATAATCAAAGATGGGCAAGTACAAGTGAAAATATTGATATATTGGAAAATGTAAATTCTTCCGGCCTATGGTACGTAGAATTTTACTATTCTGCAGCTACAAATGGAGTTGATTGTCCTAATACCATTTATTTTAACAACGGAGGAAGTAATTATAAGCTTCATTTTACTGCGGATCAATCACTAAGGATAGCTAATATTAATTTTGATGTAGTAAAAAAATTAACTCAAAATATTATAAAATTGAAAGTTTTAAACGGAGTTGATATATCAAAAGTTCAAATTGAAAGATCTTCCAACATTAATCAATGGACAAAATTAAAAGTCATCGATTTTGAAAACGAAAATTTAAATCAAACCAACTATCAATTTGAAGATAATAATCCGTTGCCAAAGGCATTTTACAGATTGAGAATTATATATAAATACGGCATATTTGAATTATCAAATGTCATTTATATTGAGAATGAAAATACATTCTTAATAAATAAATTGTATCCAAATCCCAATAAAGGAAACTTTACAATAGATGTAAAATCTCCGGTCTTAGGTTATAAAAGATTAGTGTTGATTAATTCTTCAGGGGAAATAGTATATTTTAAAAAACTAAATGATACTCAAGAAATTCTTCAGTATGAAGTCAATATTAATAATCTACAGGAAGGAATTTATACTTTGATTATTGAACAAAATAACCGGAGGGTAAAAGAACGAATCTTTATATCTAAATAAAAAAGAAGTGAAAAATCCTTAATTCACCTCTTTAAAACGACATAAACTATTTATTTTATGACTTGTAGTTATTTCAAAACAATTGACATCATACAAAAAATAGTTACCTTTTTTCTTAATAGCTATATCATATTTTATAACGTGTTATCATAAAAATAATTCGGTGATACCTAAAAAGTCAATTTAAAATAAATCGGCACGTCAAACTTTACTTTTACAGGAATTCCATTTAGCATTGCCGGTTTTTCAAGATCTTCATAGATATACTTTACCGTTTTTAGTGCTTCTTCATCACAGCCATAACCAATTCCTTCTTTTAATTTTGTGTTTTCTATCCTTCCTGCTTCATCAATTATCAAAGTAATTAATACTTTTCCCATGATATGCTTGTCCAAAGCCATGTCGGGATATTTCATCTTCTCATAGCCTCTGGAATAAGCTGCATCATTACCACCCGCAATAACCGGCGGTATTACAGTGGAATCTTTAACAAATATTCCATTTTTAAAAACTAAATATTCGGTTTTTTCTTTTTTCTTTTTCTTATTTACTATTTTTTTTTCAGATGAAAGAACCTCTTGTTGAAAAGAACATGACGCAAAAGAAAAAATCATACTTAATAAAATAATGCTCACCGTTTTCATAATTATAGTTTTTTAAAATAGGAGGCTAAATTAATAGCCCCCTAATTTATTATATATTTAATTTAAATGATTTAATACTTATTCTATTTGAATTTTTTTCAGTTTTTTCAAGTATCTTTTGATCATGCAAATTGTAAATAGAAATATTACAACTCATTTGCAAAGGTAATAA
>JALSPW010000215.1 GCA_026985735.1 Saprospiraceae bacterium | reverse complement strand
AGGAATGGAGTCGTTTATTGAGAAAAGAGGGGAAGAATATCTAGTGTACAGGGTGGGGGATGGTAAAGTTTTGAAGTCTATCAATTATTCTGCTCCGGATCTTAAATCTATTTTGGAGGAGTGAAAGTATAAAGTTCAAAGTTCAAAGTTCAAAGTATAAAGTTCAAAGTATAAAGTTCAAAGTTTAAAGTTTAAAGTTTAAAGTTCAAAGTTCAAAGTTCAAAGTTTAAAGTTCAAAGTTCAAAGTTCAAAGTTCAAAGTTCAAAGTTTAAAGTATAAAGTTCAAAGTTTAAAGTTCAAAGTTTAAAGTATAAAGTATAAAGTGCTAATTATAAAATGCAAATTTTAAAAATGTAATGTGATAGAATAAATTGTTGAGGATGTCAATTAGAATAAATAATCTATATAAGACTTTTGGAGATCAAGTAGTTCTTAATAATATTTCTTTTGAAGTAAAAAACTCTGAAATTTTAGGATTTCTCGGTCCTAATGGTGCGGGGAAAACAACTACGATGAAGATAATAGCCGGGTCTCTCATGCAAGATTCGGGTTTAGTGGAAATTGACGATAATAATATTCTTGATAATGTTATTGAGGCAAAGAAAAAAGTAGGATATCTGGCAGAGAATAATCCTTTATATAACGATATGTATGTGAGGGAATTTCTGTATTTTATTGCGGATATTTATGAAATTAAGGAAAAGAAAAAAAGAATCGATGAGTTGATAGCATTGACAGGATTGATAAAAGAACAAAATAAAAAGATAGAGCAATTATCAAAAGGTTATAAACAACGTGTGGGTTTAGCTCAAGTACTGATTAACAATCCTGAGATATTGATATTGGATGAACCTACTACCGGACTGGATCCAAATCAATTGAAAGAAATAAGGGAATTGATAAAAAATATGGGAAAGGATAAGATCGTTATATTTTCGACCCATATTATGCAAGAAGTCAAAGCTCTATGTGACAGGGTGATTATTCTAAATGAGGGGAATATAGTGGCTGATGATAAAATAGAGAACTTAGATGATTATGTAAAACATGATATCAAACATGTATTTATTGAATTTGAAGAACGTATTGATTATGAAGAATTGAAAAAAATTAAATCAATAAAAAATGTTAAAGTATTAGAAGGTAATTTTTACAAAATTTCGGGAATTGATGATTTTATGATGCGAAAGGATATTTTTAATTTTGCAAAATCCAAGGATTATACTCTTTTATCAATGCATAAAGAAAATGTGGATGTTGAAAATATTTTTAGCAAATTAACGGGAAATTGATATGTTTGCAATATATAAAAAAGAATTAAATAGTTTTTTTAGTTCCTTGACAGGATATATTGTCATTGGGGTTTTTCTCGTTATTACGGGTTTATTTATGTGGCTGTTTACAGATACCAGTTTGATTGAATATAGTTATGCTTCTTTGGATACACTGTTTTATCTTGCTCCTACATTGTTTACTTTTTTGATTCCGGCTATTACAATGAAGAGTTTTTCCGATGAGAGTCAAAAACAGACTTTGGAATTATTGATGACAAAACCTCTTACGAATACACAAATTATTTTAGGGAAATATTTTGCTAATTTATCTTTAATCATTTTTGCGATTTTACCTACATTGATTTACTATTATTCCGTATATCAATTGGGTGCCCCAAAAGGTAATATTGATACAGGTGCAGTGATAGGTTCATACATAGGATTGTTTTTCTTGTCTGCGGTTTTTGTAGCTATTGGTATTTTTAGTTCGGCATTGACCAAAAATCAGGTTGTGGCATTTGTATTGGCAATTGTGATAAGTTTTATTATTCATTGGGGCTTTGATTTTGTTAGTAAATTACCTGTTTTTTGGGGGATTTGGGATGATTTGATTCAGAAATTTGGTATAGATTATCACTATCGTTCGATAAGTAAAGGATTGATAGACACCAAAGATATTGTTTATTTTATTTCCGTAGCGCTAATTTTTTTGGTTTTTACCGGTTATGTTTTAAAAAAAAGAAAATTTTGATTTGAAAAAAAATAATAACATATTAACAGTTGTATTAATTTTGCTAATTATCATTTTGATAAATGTAATTTCACAGTTTTATTATAAAACCTTTGATTTTACTGATGATAAAAGATATACACTTACGCCTTCAACTGAAAAATTATTGAAAAATCAAAAAGATGTAATATTTGTTAAAGTTTTGTTAGACGGAGAATTTCCTGCCGGGTTTGTTAGACTGCAAAAGAGTACAAAAAATATTCTCAATGAATTTAGATCAATAAATCCTAAAATAGATTTTGAGTTTGAAAATCCTCTTGAAGGGACTGTCGATGAAATAAATAAAACGAAAGAGCAATTGAGAAAGCAAGGGATTTTGCCTGTGACTTTGTTTATTGGAGAAGGAAATTCCAGGACTGAAAAAAGTATTTATCCTTATGCAATATTTAATTTTGGTAAAAGGGTATATGTCGTCAATCTGCTGGAAGCACAGGTGCCCGGAGTACCACAAGAGGAGATCTTAAACAATTCCGTTGCTTTGTTGGAATATAAATTTGCCAATGCTATTCAGAAACTAAGAATGCAAAAACGCGGAAAAATTGTTTTTGTTTCCGGTAAAGGGGAAATTGATGATTTTCATCTGGCGTCTTTATATAAACAGTTAGGTAAATTTTATAATATTAGTAAATTGAATATTGATAGTACTTATAAGATAATGCCGGACATAGACTTGTTGATTGTACCCGGACCAAAAAAAAAGTTTAATAACAAAAATCTGTTTGTTCTCGATCAGTATCTTTTGCACGGTGGAAATATAATCTGGTTAATAGATAAAATTCATGCTGACCTGGATAGCATAAACAGACATAAATTTTATACTCCGGAATTGATTGACAATGGTCTCGATGATTTGTTTTTTAAATATGGTGTACGTATTAATCCCGATTTGGTGCAAGATTTGCAGTGTACAAAAATACCACAAGTGATCGGTATGAATGGAGACAAACCCCAAATAGAAAATTTCCCGTGGTATTATGACCTCTTGGTCAATTCCATTTCTAATCACCCCATTACAAGGGGCTTGAGCGATATTTATATGTCCTTTGTGAGTACTATAGATACAATAAAAACATCACCGGAGATAAAAAAAACAATTTTGTTGACCTCGTCTCGTAGGAGTAGATACCAGCTATATCCTATGAGACTTACTTATCAGATTTTGCATTATAAACCGGATATTAGTTTGTATAATAAGTCATTTCTTCCTATTTCGGTTTTGGTAGAAGGAAAATTCACTTCTTTTTTTAAGAATCGTCTTAGTACCGAAACAAAAGATATGCTGGAGAAAATAGGAGATAAATTTATTGATCATAGCGAAAAGGAAGGTAAAATGATTTTTGTTGGGGATGCTGATTTTGTGAAAAATCTGTACAATTCAAAAACTGGTGATTTTACTCCAATAGGATATAATAAATGGGAAAATCACAAATTTGAAGGGAATGAAGATTTTATTGTTAATTCTGTGGAATATATGATGGATGAATCGGGTATTCTCTCAGCAAGAGCAAAAAGAGTAAAATTGCGCTTGCTTGATAAAGCAAAACTGATGAAGGAAAAAACAAAATGGCAACTTTTCAATATTTTAACACCCTTGATTCTTTTATTTATATTCGCTATCGTCTTTAATTTTTATAGAAGAAGAAAATATACGCGTTGATTAAATTGATTCTACCCGAGTAGTAGCAGTGGATTTATTTCCAAATAACCTTGTTAAAAAATAATTGTTTATATTACAGTAAAATGATTTTTTTGTTTATTTTTAATCAAATTTTTTGATATGAAAAAAATAATTGTTCTTGGTGCAGGTATGGTCGGTAGTGCAATGGCTATTGACTTGGCTCAAAAACATAATGTGACGATAGCTGATATTGATATAGGGAAATTGAAGAGAATAAAGGATGAGTTTCCCGGTGTGGAAATAAAAGTATTGGATGTAACCAAAGAAACTAAACTTAAAACTACGATTTCGAATTATGATATTGTCGTATGTGCTGTTCCAGGATTTGCCGGATATAAAACTTTACAATATATAATTGAAGCAGGTAAGGATGTTGTTGATATATCTTTTTTTTCTGAAAATGCATTGGAATTGGATGACTTGGCGAAACAACAAAATGTTACAGCTGTAGTAGATTGTGGTGTTGCTCCCGGTATGGGAAATATCTTACTTGGCTACCATAATGAAAAAATCAAAATATCAAATTTTTTATGTCTTGTTGGAGGACTTCCTAAAATCAGGAAATGGCCTTTTGAATACAAAGCTCCTTTCTCACCCGTTGATGTAATAGAAGAATATACCAGACCTGCAAGATATATCGAAAATGGGAAACTCGTTGTAAAAGAACCTCTTTCGGACTGTGAGTTTATATGGTTTGATAATGTCGGAACCTTGGAAGCATTCAATTCCGATGGATTAAGATCACTGATATATACAATGCCTCATATTCCATATATGAAAGAAAAAACATTGCGTTATCCCGGACATTGTGAATATATCAAAGTTTTAAAGTCTGTCGGATTTTTTAATAAAGAAAAAATAGATATTAAAGGAAAACAGGTCTCCCCACTGGAATTTACCAGTAATTTATTATTCAAGGAATGGAAATTGGAAGAGGAAGAAGAAGAATTTACGGTTATGCGTATTACTATTGAGGGCGAAAATAAATCGGGAAAAAATATTGAAATAATTTATGAACTTTATGACAGTTTTGATATAAAAACAGGTACCTCTTCAATGGCAAGAACTACCGGTTATACCGCTACAGCAGTTGCAAATATGATCCTGGATGGCTACTTTGATAAAAAAGGCGTTTTCCCTCCTGAATCAGTAGGTAAATATGATAGGTGTTATAGATATATTATGGATTATTTAAAAGAACGAAATGTGAATTATAATAAAATTGAAAGGTTGAAATGATTCTTTGCTTTTTCAATATTGAAAATATTACCTATGAACAATAATCAAAATAAGGAATTCTCAGTTTATGCAGATGCTTTTTATTTTCTATTGGAGAAAAAAGATGACATTGATGATGGTTATTTGGAATATCAATTTAAGGTTTTTGAATCTCTTGTCCATTTTCTAATCGAAGGAGAAGGATTGGTTTTTAATACTTTATTTGCAAAAATATCTTATTTGGGTCTGAAATACCAAATAAAAAAAAGATTGATTTTTGATCTTCATATATACAGAAAAGAATTTGATAATAATTATAAAAATTTAGGTAAAGATACTTCTTTTATTCTTGGGCTTTATCTTATAGGAAAATTATTAGACCTGACACAATCAGTTAAGGTTTTTTCAAAAAAAATAAGTCGGCCGGAATTCAAAGTTAAGAAAAAAAGATATAAAGGGCGACGGCTGTATGGCAGGTTTTTATTAACAGGAAGAAAAAACAGTGAAGAATATATTTTGCTTGATGAAGAAAATCCTGGTGAAGAACTTATTATGCGGATAGACAACCTCGATGTTTACAGGAATTCACTTGAGTACATAAATAAAAAAATTGATACTAATGATCTGCCATTAACAATTGCTTTGGTTTATATCGATATTGACTCTTTCAATACATTATTGCCTCAGATTTTAGTACTCCAGCCGGATTTTTTAGTTGATGTCACTTCAATAGCCGAGTGTTTTAAACATACCGGAGGAGATGCAAGATATTATATGTTGAATAAATTTTTACCAAAACCCAAAAACAAATATATAACTATAGGAAATACTGTGAATTTCTTTTTGGATGAATTAATGAATAATAGCGAGCTGGAATTTAATGATTTGGTTTATGATATTTTTCATATTGATCCTATAATGTACGCTTCGATGGAAGATGAAGAAGTTAAAAATATAGTAAGCACTCTAAAAATTCATTTTGACAATTTGAAAAGAGTAATCAATGAAGATTTTGAAAATATCTATATTGAACGTGAAAAATGTATTTTGGAACCAAGTTTCTATTCTCCTGTTTTTGGAATACAAGGAAGATTGGATATTTATTATCAAAAAGATAATTCAAATGAAGCTGCTATAGTAGAACTTAAATCCGGTAAATTGTTCAGAGCTAATACTTATGGATTGAATACCAATCATTATACCCAAACGCTTTTATATGAAATGATGATAAAATCCGTTTTTGATTTTAAAGTAAAACCTGTTAATTATATTTTGTATTCAGTACTGGATGATAACAACATACGCTTTGCACCATCCATTTCCGCTCAACAAAAAGAAGCAATTTCTATTAGAAATGATATAATTGCTATAGAAGAAGGAATTATTGATTCCAAGGATAATATTGAATTTTATAAGAAAATCCGGATTGATAATTTTCCTGCAGCTGATGGGTTTCTTAAAAGGGATATCGAAAAAATGCAATTGCTATTGAAAAATATGGATTCTACCGAATTGATGTATTTCAGCCATTTTGCTTCTTTCATTGCCAGGGAGCACAGATTGGCAAAGATCGGTTACTCCAGAGGTGAGAGAAGTTCGGGACAATCAGCCTTGTGGTTGCTCAATGATAAAGAGAAAGAGGAGCAATTCTCTATATTGAAGGATCTTAAAATAACAGAAGACTTTAATGGTGATGATGATTCACTTATGGTATTAAAACCTTCTGAATCTACAAATGAGCTGGCGAATTTCAGAAAAGGAGATATTGTATTGTTATATCCAAGTGAGACAAAAAGCAATAATAGAATAAAAAGTCAGGTTTTTAAATCTACCATAATATATTTGGATAATAATGAGATAAAGTTGAAACTCAGAAATAAAATCCATAGTAGTACGATATTTGATAAATATGACTATTGGAATATTGAACACGATTTTTTGGATAGCAGTTTTTCCAAAATGTATCGGGGACTCATGAAATTTTTTGCAGAAGATAAAGAAAAAAGAAGATTGATACTGGGACTTAAAGCTCCGGCTAAACCGGAAAATGGAAAAAATGTATTCAGAGCTGAGGATTTGACTGTTAATCAAAATAATATGGTTGAATCGATTGTTAATTCGCGTGATTATTTCTTGTTATGGGGACCACCCGGGACAGGCAAGACAAGTAAAATAATCAAACGGTCGGTTAGCGAATTGTATGATAAAGGCGAAAATATTATGCTTCTCGCATATACTAACAGAGCAGTAGATGAATTATGTGAGGCTGTTGAAAGTATATCTCCGGGTATGAAAAATAAATATATCAGGATTGGGTCACGTTTTTCTTCAGGTTCAGAATATATAGATAATCTGTTTAGTAATAAAATTGGAAATATTAGATCCAGAGTAGAATTGAATCAATTGATAGATAAGCACAGAATATTTATTTCTACCGTTAGTTCAATTCAGGGTAAAGAAGAGTTATTTTTGCTTAAAAAATTTGATACATTAATTGTGGATGAAGCATCTCAACTTCTGGAACCTATGTTGATATCAATACTACCAAAATTTAATAGATTTATATTAGTGGGAGATCATCGACAATTGCCGGCAGTGGTAATTCAAAACGATAAAAATATATATATTGAAAATACTGAATTACTCGAGACCGGCATAAATAACCTTAGTAGTTCGTTGTTTGAAAGGTTATTCCAACAAGCAATTGATAAAGGGTGGAATTATGCTTATGGTATGTTGAAGGAACAGGGTAGGATGCACGAAGATATTATGAAATTTGCTAATGAAAATTTTTATTCGGGAAATTTAGAAGTGATTAAATCAATCAAAAGATTAAAAGCAAAGAGAAAATTGAAATTGGAAAATGAATTTCAAAAAAAATTATTTAAAAGTAGAATGGTTTATATCCCCGTTGATATTGAAAAAGGACAATCACTATCCAAGGTAAATAAAGATGAAGCAGTCAAAGTCAGAGAGATTGTAGTGGAATTGTTGAAGATTTTTAAATTAAACGGTATTGACTTGAATGAAAAGTCAATAGGTGTAATTACTACTTTCAGGGCACAAATTGCAAAAATAAAGAATGAGATAGGAAAAGCCGGTGTTGAAATTGGAAAAATTAATATTGATACCGTTGAAAGATATCAGGGGAGTGCCAGAGATATAATAATATATTCAATGAGCGTCAATTCTATTTCAAGATTAAAACAAATAGTTTCCGTTGATAGAAACGGGATTGATAGAAAATTGAATGTCGTTATCACTAGAGCGAAAGAACATTTCATAATATTGGGAAATAAAGAAATTATTTCTACAAATGATTTGTATTCAAAATTAATAGAAGAATGTTTGGAAGTCAGGATTTAAAGATTTTTTATCTCACAAGCATTTTTATGGCAAAAAAAAAATAATACAATATTAACAAAGAATAAAAAAAATAAAAGTTGATTTAATAAAAAAAAGTTGAGATCTGCTTTCAGACTCAACTTTTAGTCAAATTTGTATTATGAATTAACTATTTCCTGTATTAAAAGGAGATAATTTCTCCTTGTCTTCATTCAAAAATTAAATTTTAGGTTTTCTTTTACCAAAGTCTTTATTGAATGATTTTCTTGTTCCGGTTACTAAAGTTTTTTTAGTAAAAAGATCCCTTGTTTCTTTTAAAAAAGATTTTGGTCTTATTCCGTTGAAATACGGAGCCGGAAAAAATTCTGATTGTCTCATACTCAATTTTTTTATAAATTATTTTAAATCACTTTTTATGTCAAACAAAATAATATACTGCAAAGGTATATAATAATTATTAAATAAACAAATATATTTTATTATTTTTAATAATTCAATACAATATATTGTTTGTTTTGTGAAGATATAACGTTTTTGTATCATAAAAAGTTTCATTTTTTATAAAAAATATTAATTAATAGAAAGAATTGTCATTTATTGTCTAATAGTGGTTTGAGTTTGTAAATATGAAACCTGGTAATTGTTAAATTAATGGGATCTTGCCAAATAGGCATAAAAATAAACAAAAAATATTGTATCTTTGCTTATAAAAGCCATCCATTATGAAAAAACTGCCGATAGGAATACAAACATTGAGTAAAATAATCGAAGGCAATTATGTATATGTAGATAAGACAAAAATTGCTTATGATTTAATTCAAGGAGGTGAGTATTATTTCCTGTCCCGTCCACGCCGGTTTGGTAAAAGTTTGTTTTTGGATACACTAAAGGATATTTTTGAGGGCAAAAAGGAGCTATTCCAAGGACTTTATATCTATGATAAATGGGATTGGGATGATAAATACCCTGTTTTGCGTGTAAGTCTCGGTTCGGGA
>JALSPW010000214.1 GCA_026985735.1 Saprospiraceae bacterium | reverse complement strand
TGACAAATTCCGTTATTGCTCCTAATGCAACATTACTTAGGTTCGTAGAATCCGTTCTCATATATGTTATCAAACCTTTTTCATAAAGTTTCTGAGCCACCATCATGGTTTTTTTTACACCAAATCCAAATTTACGACTTGCTTCTTGTTGTAGTGTGGAAGTAGTAAACGGAGGTGCAGGATTTCGTTTGAACGGTTTTACTTTAATATCCGATATATTGAATTCAGACGCTTTCAAACTCTCTAAAAATGATTCAACTTCATTTTCCTGTTTGAATACATGATCCAATTCTGCTTTTAATTCTATTTTTTTATTTTTATCATCCTCGACTAAAAAATAACCATATACTTTATAAAATGATTCAGGAACAAAATTTCTAATTTCTCTTTCCCTTTCCACAATCAATTTCACTGCAACCGATTGAACTCTTCCCGCTGATAATTTACCTTTTATTTTTCTCCACAATAATTGAGACAACTCATATCCGACCAACCTATCCAAAACCCTTCTTGCTTGTTGGGCATTAACCAAATTCAAATCAATTGTGCGAGGATTTTCAATCGCTTTTTTCACAGCAGGTTTTGTTATCTCCCTAAATGTAATCCTTTTTACATTATTACTATCCAACCCGAGCACTTCACTCAAATGCCAAGAAATAGCTTCTCCTTCCCTATCTTCATCAGTTGCAAGCCAAACTTCTTGTGATTTTTTCATTTCGGCTTTCAAATCCTTAACCACTTTCACCTTATCCGGAGAAACAATATATTTCGGTTCAAAATTATTTTCCACATCCACACCAATTTCACTAACAGGTAAATCGCGTATATGTCCAAAACTGGATTTAACTTTAAAATCTTTGCCTAAAATATTTTCAATTGTCTTTGCTTTAGCAGGAGACTCGACTATCAGAAGGTTCTTTGCCATAAAAATTTTTTATTATATTATAAATGTAACTATCACGGTAAAATCAATTTAAAAAAATATTCAAATTAATTAGTGTCTGTTCATAAAATCATTAAAATTCAAGCAATTTATAGACAAACACTAATTAGTATCCTTTTAATAAATATCAATACTCGAATGATACAAATTTTGAAATTTTAGCTGCAAAGTAAACGTAAATCGCACGAATATTTATAAAAAACACTTAATTTTTATAAAATAATTATCTACAAAGACATAAAAAAAAACAGGAGGTTGAAATTTTTTGTGCGAAATTTCAACTGTTTTTCAATCTATTACAAAGGTACAATATGATTTTTATATAAATTTATTTGTTTTTTTAAATTATTAATTTTACCTTTGCCGCTCGTTTGAAAATTAGATAATTTTAATTAAATTTAATAAAAGTGAATACATTAAGTTATAAGACAAAATCACAAAAAAAAGAGAATGTAGTAAGGAAGTGGTACATCATCGATGCAGAGGGTGAGATTGTTGGAAGGTTAGCTACTAGAATAGCTCATGTTCTGAGAGGAAAACACAAGCCGGATTACACTCCTCATGTAGATAACGGTGACTACATCATTGTAATCAATGCAGAGAAAATCAGATTTACGGGAAATAAGCTAAAAGACAAGCAATACGTAAGCTATACAGGATATCCAGGAGGAAAGAAAATCAAAACTCCAAGGGAAGTGTTAGAAAAGAAACCTATATTCATACTGGAAAATGCAGTTAAGGGAATGTTGCCCAAAAACAGATTAGGGAGACAGATGTTTAATAAATTATTTGTTTATGAAGGACCTGAACATAAACATCAGGCTCAAAAACCTCAAGAATTTAAATTTTAAGAAATTATGGAAATGATAAACACCATAGGAAGGCGAAAAAGTTCAATTGCCAGACTTTATATTAAAAGCGGAAATGGTAAGTTTACAATAAACGGTAAAGATTACAAAGAGTATTTCCCGCAAGAGCACATTAGATTAGCAATGATAGATCCTTTTAAAGTATCAGGTATCGATATGGAATATGATATCAAAGTGAATGTAAAAGGAGGCGGTTTCAAAGGACAAGCCGAGGCCATAAGATTGGCACTGGCACGAGCATTAGTGAAAATAAATGAAGATGTCAGAAAACCCTTGAAAGACAAAAAATACCTTACAAGGGATGCTAGAGTCGTAGAACGTAAAAAACCTGGTAAACCAAAAGCACGTAAGAGCTTCCAGTTCAGTAAGCGTTAATATCTATTTGTTAAAAAATTTAAAAAGAAAAAAAATGTCAAAACCTACATATAAAGAATTGTTGGATGCCGGAGTACATTTTGGTCACATGAAAAGAAAATGGAATCCTAAAATGTCTCAATATATCTTTGCAGAAAGAAAAGGAATTCACATAATAGACTTAAATAAAACTCAAAGTGAGTTGGAAAAAACTGCAAAAGCAATGAAAGACCTTGCTAAATCAGGAAAAAAGATTATGTTTGTCGCAACAAAAAAACAAGCAAGTGATATTGTCAAAAGTGCTGCCGAATCAGTTAATATGCCTTTTGTGACACACAGATGGTTAGGTGGGATGCTTACTAACTTTTCAACTATCAGGAAATCCATAAAAAAAATGGAAAAGATAGAAAGTATGCTTAAAGATAAGTCTTTGACGAGCATAACAAAAAAAGAGAAATTGACTCTTGAAAGAGAGAGAAATAAATTGGAAAAAGTGCTTGGAGGAATCAGAAAATTAAACAGAATTCCAGCTGCAATGTATGTCGTTGATATAGCTAAAGAACATCTGGCTGTAAAAGAAGCTCAAAAGCTAAATTTGAGAACTTTTGCCATGGTAGACACAAATGTAAATCCAAATGATGTGGATTATGCTATTCCTGCTAATGACGACTCAACAAAATCAATAGAAATAATCACTAATTATTTAACGGAAGCTATAAAAGAAGGATTGGAAGAAAGAGCAAAGAAAAGAGAAGAACAGGAAGCTTCTGTTTCATAAATGCATATTTATTTTCACAAACAATAAAAAATCATAAAAAAATGAGCGAAATAAAAATAACTGCATCTGACGTAAAAAAACTTAGAGACATTACAGGTGCAGGAATGATGGATTGTAAAAAAGCTTTGACAGAATCAAAAGGAGATTTTGATAAAGCAATTGAATTTCTTAGAAAAAAAGGACAAAAAGTTTCTGCTAAAAGAGCTGATAGAGAAGCTAAAGAAGGTGTAGTCAGAGCGAAAATATCCGATGACGGAACAAAAGGTGTTATCGTTAAGTTAAGTAGTGAAACGGATTTCGTAGCTAAAAATGAAGATTTTATCAATTTAACAAATAAATTTGCAGATATCGCCTTAAATATTTTTCCCGATACAATTGAAGAGTTGTTAGCAGCCGAATTCGAACCCGGATTAACAGTTGGGGAAAAAGTTGCGGAACAAGTTGGGGTAATAGGTGAAAAAATAGAATTGTCTGATTATCAAAAATTGGAAGCTCCAATGGTTGTATCTTATATCCACATGGGTAATAAAGCTGCCGTTTTGGTCGGTTTGAATAAAAAAGATGATGCCTTTGTTGAAATAGGAAGAAATGTTGCAATGCAAGCCGCAGCTATGAAACCAATAGCTCTCGACAAAGATGAAGTTGATGCTTCTATTATTGAGAAAGAAATAGAAATAGGTAAAGAACAAGCCAGAAATGAAGGTAAACCTGAAGAAATGCTCGAAAGAATAGCAATGGGTAAACTCAATAAATTCTATAAAGAAAATACTTTACTGAATCAAGCTTATGTAAAAGATAGTAAAATAGATATAAGGACATACGTAAAAAATGCCGATAAAGACCTTGTGGTCACCGGCTTTAGACATGTAAAGTTAGGATAAATTATTTTAAAGCGAATTCAAATTTGAGTTCGCTTTTTTTTAACCCTTTGTTAGTTATTATAATTTTTAATATTATGACTAAATTTAAAGCAAATCACAATAATAAATATAAAAGAGTATTATTAAAACTCAGTGGTGAATCTTTGATGGGAGATCAAGAATTCGGAATACAAACCAAAATGCTTATTCACTATGCAAAACAGATTAAAAATATTGTAGAAGAAGGAGTTGAAACGGCAATTGTCATAGGTGGAGGAAATATATACAGAGGACTCAATGCCGTTGCCTCAGGAATAGAAAGGGTAACGGGCGATTATATGGGTATGTTGGCAACTTGCATCAATGGAATGGCTCTTCAGGCTGCTCTGGAAAAAGAGGGCGTTTATACAAGATTGGTTTCGGCTATTGAAATGGAAAAAATAGCAGAACCCTATATCAGGAGAAGAGCAACCAGACATCTCGAAAAAGGTAGAGTTGTGATATTTTGTGCCGGTACCGGTAGTCCGTATTTCACAACAGATTCTGCCGCTGCCCTCAGAGCAAACGAAATAGAAGCAGATGTAATATTAAAAGGTACCAGAGTAGATGGAATTTATAACGCTGACCCGGAAAAAGACCCGAATGCAACAAAATTCGATGAATTATCTTTTGCCAAAGTAATAAGTTTAGGACTTAGTGTTATGGATATGACTGCTTTTACTTTATGCCAGGAAAATAATCTCCCCATTATAGTTTTCAATATCAATAACCCGGAAAACCTTCAAAAAATCATCAAAGGAAATAAAGTTGGAACTTTGGTAAAATAACAGCTTTAACCATTACAAATTCACCTTTATTTCATTTTTACTTTTATATTTTATATTTTAAACTTTTAACTATGAAATTCTGCTAAAAAGGGCTCATCCTAATTTATAAAGAATCTATTTTTCAGATATTTAATATTTTATTCCATTTAAATGGCAACAAATTATGAAATATTAAAATAAATTATTATCTTTACAATATAATCAAAGGTTTATAAAACACATATTACTTTAATACATAATTGAATATATTAAAATAGTTGGATTTTAATTCTTTTTATGTATTAAGAGAACAATCTGTATTCCCCTAACCGATTTTTTTTATTTGAAATATTCAAATTATGGTCTGAATTTTGCACATTACAGGTATAAATACTATAGAGAGTCTATTTAATTAAATATATATTAAAATTTTTTTTATCGCTATATACATAAACTTTATTTTATTCATTTGTTTATAGTTTATCATACTTTATAATAAAATATTTGATAAAAAAGCGGATTTATATGGGAAACATTATTTTCTAATCATAAACTATCAATCATGAATCTTTCAAAACAAACCTTATTCAACTTCTTATTGATAGTAATAATATTACTATCATCCTTACAAGTAAACGCACAAGTTATCACACGAGTACTGTCTGAAAATGACAAGATAGAAAATTATATACCATGGTATGATAAAAACGAAAAAAGCATTATTGTCTCTACACCGCTTGTAGCAGTCGATGATACATTAAATCACGACAGATTGATCAATCGGGAAATGCCCAGAATAGGAATCAAGCAAGATGTAAATTATACGCAAGAAGATGGTGAACTTCTCAATAGTGGAAATTATTCATTATGGAATATGACTTTATATAGCGAAGGAGCCAAATCAATGAGCATTAGATTTGATAATACAAACTTACCTGATAATTCTGAAATGTATCTATTCAATGAAGAAACAAAGTATATTGTCGGTCCGATAACAAAAAGTAATTTCAAGAACGGAATTTTCAGATCCGATTATATAAACGGAGATCATGTAACAATAAGTATTTTGATTAAAAATGAAGATATTCAATATGAAGATATACCAATAAATATTTTAAGCTATGATTATGGTATTATCCCATTCAAGTCTTATGACAATAATTTTAATATGTCAGATACATGCAACATAAATTTTGTATGTGACGGAGGTATGGCATGTCAAGGAGAATCAGTATGCAAAATAATTCACAGTAGTTTTGGAGCATGTTCCGGAGCCTTAGTTAATAATGACTGTTGTGATTTAACTCCCTACATTCTTTTAGCTTATCATTGTGTAGATCATCGTCCTTATGAGGATTTCTTATTCAGATTCAATTATCAAAGTCCTACTTGTGAGCCCACCGGCGAAACAACTCCTTCCGAATGGATTACATATTATGGTTCCGAACTTAAAGCTAGCTGGCTTATGACAGACTTTGCACTGTTGCAATTAAACGATAAGGTTGGACCGGGAACGGCATTTTCCGGTTGGGATAGATTTAACAGTTCGACACCAAGTTCAGTATGCATTCATCATCCCAGAGGAGATGTAAAAAAAATAGCATACGATAATGACCCAAATGCATTCTATTACAATGTTTTCCACAAGGTTATTTGGGATGAAGGAACTACGGAAATAGGTAGTTCCGGTTCCCCTCTTTTCAACAGTGATGAAAGAATCATCGGTCAACTCGGAGGTGGTGAGGCAAGCTGTGAAAACAGAGACTCTGCTGATTATTTTGGCCGTTTTGATATATCCTGGGAAGGAGGAGGTAGTAGTAACAATAGATTAAAAGATTGGTTAGGAGGATCAACAAACCCAAAAACCATGGATTGTATGATAACCCCATATATCGAAGGACCTGAACAATTATGTCATGAACCTGGATTATACTCTCTAATATATAATATGCCTTGTGAAAGAACGATAACTTGGAAAGTGGAACCACCGGACTTGTTTTATCCACCAACCAGCGGCACAGAAACTTCCATTAAACTTGTTCCAAGACCCGGAGCTAAAGGATGGGCAATATTAACCTACAAATTAAGCTCTCCAAATTGTGAAGATTTATATTTGAAAAAGAAGATATTAGTAGGAGAACCTAGTTTTGATCTTTTTGGTGATGAATATCTATGTCTCGGCGATGTCGGACTTGCATTTGTTGATCTTATCAGTCCCGACACAGGAACCATACACTGGTCAATAGGGGGAGCCATACACGGATTTGGCTTAGGGCATAAAGCAAGATACAAAGCTTCAAATAACCCGGGCTGGGGCTATGTATGTGCCAGCGTCTCTAATGATTGCGGAACAACCGAAAAGTGCCTTTGGATTGAGGTAGCGGATTGTGGCTGGGGTAAAGGAGGTAAAGGATATAAACCTGATAATTCTGAAATAGATGATAATTTGAAAAAAAGTCTTAAAAATAATAGTTTTTCAATTTATCCAAATCCATCTAATGATGTAATAACTCTTAGTTTTCCGGATATTAATAATGCTATAAACAAAGAAATTATTATGATAGACGTAAATGGCAAAATCACCAAATCTTTAAAAAGTTCTAAAAATCAATTCAAGATAGATATAAATTCTTTACCTACAGGCGTATATATAATAAAGTGTAAAATTAATAATAATGTAACTTATCAAAAATTCATTAAATCATGATCAAAATTATTATTATATTTTTATTAATAATCTTTTTTCATACTAAAATCAGTTCGCAAAATAAATTACCAAATTGGAAATTTCAAATGAATATAGGTATTGAAAAACACGATAAAAGATTATTTAATTTTCCGGATAGAGAAATGCTATTGGAAAATCAACCTGAAAAATGGGGTACATTTACTCAAGGATTTTCATTTATAAGAAGAATATTAAATAAAAAATATTTTTCACTTTTTTCCGGTCTCGGTATCACAACGGAAGTTGCTACCTTTATGAGACCATTTAATCATTTGTATTTTAAGCAAGATTTTCATAAATTTTTATTATTTCAAAACAGATATTATAAATCAGGAATTTTTATTCCGACAAATGCTAAAATAAAAATATTATCCAATATAAATTTTAATCTTGAGTTTTATCCGGTAGTTAATATGCAACGATCCATATACAACTCAAATTCAGTGGGAGATAACAATTTCCCTTATAAATCATCAGAATTTAAATTCACTAAATTCTTGACAAATATTGGAGTAAATTATCTATATAAAAATCTTTTTATCGGACTTTATTACAGAATTTATAATTACCAGGAGATTGATAAAATAATTTTTTATAACGTAGTGAATAATCGGAGAGAAAATCAAAAATGGGAATCTTACAATCCAATGCATTTAAAAATCCTAATGGGATATGCTTGGTGATAAAATCAGACTCCGAAAACATATCAGATTAAACGGAATTCATTATCTTAATGAATTCCGTTAATCTGAGTATTTTATACCATAATTAATACCAAACTGCTACCAATTTGCTGATTATAAAAAAGAATAGCAAAATAAGACAAACTCCGGGAATCAGATTATTCTCAGTTCGCCTGTCATAATACCCGGATGCATTCCCATTTTACTGAATCCGCCATCATGATAAAGATTTTGCATTGTTACCATTCTGGTCAAATCTGAAAATAATGTCATACAATAGTCAGCACAAGATGCTGCATCTGCATTACCTAAAGGAGACATTTTATCGGAATACTCAAAAAATTCAGCGAATCCTTTTACTCCACTTCCCGCTTTTGTCATAGTAGGTGATTGCGAAACAGTATTGACTCTGATTCTTTTTCTTTCTCCAAGATGATATCCGAAACTTCTCGCATAAGACTCCAAAATCGCCTTTGCTTCAGCCATCTCGCTATAAAACGGAAAAGTTCTGTCTGCAGCGATATAAGTCAATGCAATAATAGAACCTCCTTCGTTAAGGGAATCCAATTTATATGCTACTTGCATCATTTTATGAAAAGAAATTGCAGAAATATCGTAAGTCTTTTGCATCCAGTCATAATTCAAATCAAAATATTCTCTTTTTTTCCTGATATTGACAGACATTCCGATAGAATGCAGAACAAAATCAATTTTACCTCCCAATATCTCCGGAGCTTTCTCAAAAAGATTCTTCAAGTCCTCTACATTCGTAGCATCAGCTGGAATTGCTTCAACTCCCAATTCCTCAGCCAATTTTTTAATAGTTCCTGCTCTAAAAGCTACAGGAGCATTGGTAAGTACAATATTTGCTCCTTCTTCAATAGCTCTCTTTGCTACATGAGTAGCGATAGAGTGCTCATCTAATGCCCCAAAAACAATACCTCTTTTACCCTTTAATAATCCGTAAGCCATTATAATTATTTTTTGTTAATAAGTTCTTTTGCATTTTTAATCGCCGAATCCGAAGGTGGATCTCCGCTAAGCATTTTTGCCAACTCCATTATTCTTTCTTCCTTAGGTAACAACCTAATACCTGTTTTTGTTTTCTCTCCCGATATATATTTGTACACAAAATAATGATAATCAGCTTCAGCTGCAATTTGAGGAGAATGTGTAATATTAATTAATTGATGCCTTCCGGATAACTGATGTAAAATACTACCCATCTTTCTAGCTACTTCACCTGATATACCTGCTTCAATCTCATCAAAAATCAATGTAGGAAGAGCC
>JALSPW010000213.1 GCA_026985735.1 Saprospiraceae bacterium | reverse complement strand
ACGAACATGAATTTTATTAATCATAAAATACACACAAAATTATGATTAAAAAAATTTATGTGAGTTCCTGAATGTATTATAAATTTTTTGTAAATTTTCGCAAACAAAAAATTTTAAACAGATGAAACAAATTTATAAATATCTAACATCGTTATATATAATTATTTTTTTGATAATCTTTTTTACAGCATGTGAAAAAAATACAGCTTATATCAAAGTCGATTTCAATCCGAGATGGCAGTTTTCAAAAGAGGGCGATAGTATGTTTTTACCGGCTAAAGTTCCCGGAAATATTTTTCTTGATTTATTACATAATAAAAAAATTCCCGAACCTTATTATGGGGATAATGAAAAAAAAATACAGTGGGTAAGTAATCAAAATTGGGTTTATAAAAAGGAATTTAGCCTGTGTTCAAAATTTTTAACCCGTGAAAATATCAATCTTGTATTTGAAGGTCTTGATACTTATGCTGATGTGATATTGAACGGTAAACAAATATTACATGGTAATAATATGTTTAGAAAATGGTCTATACCTGTAAAAGATATTCTACATAAAATCAATAAAATCGAAGTACATTTTAGTTCACCGGTGAAAATAGATTCTATAAAATCCCTTTCCATGCCTTATAAATTTCCGGATATCAGGGCTTTTACACGGAAAGCGCCATATCAATATGGTTGGGATTGGGGACCAAAACTGGTGACAATGGGCATTTGGAAAGATGTTTATTTAGAATTTTACGATAAAAACAAAATAAATAATGTATTTATAAGACAAAATAATGTAAATAATAGAAAAGCTGATTTGACATTAGTTTTGGACATTGAAAACAATATAATGGAAGATATTGAAATACAGATTTTTAATGCTAAAACAGGAGAAAAGTATGTTGATAAAGAAATAAAACAGTATAATGCCAGAAATAAAGTATTTGTGGATTTTTCCATATTTAATCCTCAACTCTGGTATCCAAATGGTATGGGGGAGCAGTATATTTATGAATTTTTGATAAAAGTAAAAACAAGGGACAGGGTTTTACAAAGAAAGATAAAAACCGGTTTGAGAACAATCAGACTTATACAAAAAGCAGATAGTACAGGTAGCTCTTTTTATTTTGAAGTCAATGGAAAAGCATTATTCATAAAAGGTGCTAATTATGTCCCTGCAGATAATTTTCCATCTACAATTAATCATGAAAGATATGAGAAAATGATTATAGATGCTGCCCTAAGTAATATGAATATGCTTCGTGTATGGGGTGGTGGAATTTATGAAAAAGATGATTTTTATGAGCTTTGCGATAAATATGGTATTTTAGTCTGGCAGGATTTTATGTTCGCTTGCAATTTTTATCCCGGCGATTCTTTATTTGTAGAGAATGTAAAAAACGAAGCAACAGAGCAGATTATCAGACTTAGAAATCATCCTTCAATTGCTCTTTGGTGTGGCAATAATGAAGTAGATGAAGCATGGCATAATTGGGGATACCAGAAAGCATTGAATTATACAAAAGAAGATTCTTTGGAAATATGGAATAATTATAAAAGATTATTCAGGAATATATTACCCTCTTTGGTTAAAAATCATTCAAATAAAACTTCATATATTTCCACATCACCAAAAATAGGTTGGGGTCATAAAGAAGCGCTTTTGACAGGGGATATGCATTATTGGGGTGTGTGGTGGGGAGCTGAACCCTTTGAAATTTATGAAAAAAAGATAGGTCGCTTTATGAGTGAATATGGTTTCCAGGGATTCCCGGATATCAAAACACTAAAAGAGGTTATTGATTCACAAGATTTAAAATTTGATTCCCCTATTCTGCTTAATCACCAAAAACATCCTCGAGGCATGCAATTAATCGCTGAATACATGAAAAGGGATTTTCCCGTGCCTGAGGATTTTGAAGATTTTTTATACATAAGTCAATTGTTACAATCTTATGGCATCACAAAAGCAATAGAAGCTCACCGGCGGTCAAAACCCTATTGTATGGGGACGCTGTATTGGCAATACAATGATAGCTGGCCTGTGATTAGCTGGTCGGGAAGGGATTATTATGGCAGGTGGAAAGCATTGCAGTATAGTGTTAAGAAAGTTTTTAAAAAGGTTATTATAAGTTCGGAAATCAAAAATAATAATGTTGATATTTTTATCATTTCAGACAGCTTGGGAGTGATAACGGGAAATTTGAAAATGAAATTTATCACTTTTGACGGAAAAAATATTTATAACAAATCAATGAAAGTGAATATCAATAGCGATGAAAGTAAAAAGATAGTCTCTTTTGATTTGAATAGTATATTTACTTTTTCATATAAGAAAAAAGTGGTTCTAAATATAGAATTTTATGATGGAAATAGAATTCTTGCTGAAAAAAACATCTATTTTGCCAAACCAAAAGATTTGGAACTCTTAAAATCCGGTGTTAACATCTCCAAATCTAAAACAAAGACAGGATACAATATTGTATTATCAGCAAGTAAACTGATGAAAAACATTCAGTTAAAATCAAATATTGAAGGTAAATTTTCCGACAATTATTTTGATATTTTACCGGATAAAAAATATTATATCCGATTTGAAACCAAAGATACGGATTCTTTAAAAATAAATTACACTACCTTAAATTCAATAAAAAACCAATAGTGAAATTTGCATCCCAGTCGAAAACATATTCATCACAGCCTGTTGCATCCGTTATAGCTTTATAGATATTTAATCCTGATTTCATTTTTGCACCTTCAAAGTTATAGTTTTCCGGAGCTTTTAGTACAGTATATCTTTCTTTATCTTTTCTTACTTCTTTAGCCAATTTATAGGGGACGCCTCCTATCATGAAGCAAACTTTTCTTTTGTTTTTCGGGATAAGTTTTGATTTATTAAATACATCCTGATATACTGTTTTATCATCAACATTGTTTTTATAATATTTTGCACCGTAAGTCTCAATTCCTTTGGTTTTGCCATTGTTTTCAACCCATGAGATTTTGGTATTACCCGAACCGATATCAACTACAAAAGCCGTATTTTTAAATTTATTTGGTAATACGGCATTAAGTGCATATTTTGCTTCTTGTTCCGGAGTTACGGTATTGACAACATAATTCATATTTTTAAGTTCACGGATTATTTTTTTTGTTGAAGCTACCTTTTGAGCTCCCGAACTAACAACAAAGTGAATATCTCTTCCGTCAACACCATAATCAAGTATCCGGGTTATATACCTTTTCAGACCTTCCCTGATATCACCGCTAGTCGCCATATTATCATACACAAGACTATTTCCCCATTCCGCTTTTTTCAATTCCCAATTTTTGTTATTGTCTATATTCACTATAAAACTATTGAAACCGGAGGCTCCAAGTTCTACTACACCTTTCAATTTTCCATTTACAGGAGCGGTTGGAGTATAATTAAAACTTTTTGTAGTTGGGGCGGTTATTTGTTTTACGGATTTGGAATTTGTTTTGGCTTCTTCCGTTTTAACGGTATTGCTAACAGTAGAAGAAGTATTGTTTTGCGGAATAAATTTTCTAAACAGGAAAAACAAAACCACCATAACAACAAGGACTATAAGTATTTTTGAAAAAGAAGTTAATCTTGAAGACATAATTCTATATTTTATTAAAAAACATTATTTAATCACACAAATTTAATTGTTATTATTATAAAAATCAGGTTTTAATATAATTTTTTTTAAATCCCGTAAATAAAAAATATTAAACTTACCGTAACTAATCATACCAAACTGCTACCAATATGCCGAGTATAAAAAATTTAGTTTTCATTAACTATCTACATTTTACATTTCAAATTATTTATACAAAAGATGCAAATACCCCACAACTTTACAGGTTTAAAGCCTGAAAAGTTTTATCAAAAAAAATAAAAAATATAAATATTTTCATTAATTTCGTAATTAATTGCTACTCATATAATTATTCAACATAAAAAATGCCCCCGATTTAATAGTTGAGGGCAGAACTAAATGTTTTCACAACGGAATAATCCTTATTGTGATTAGCTTTAAATTGTAATGCAAATATACACAAAATAATTTAATTATGAAAAAAATATTAGGATTAGATTTAGGAACTAACTCAATTGGCTGGGCATTAATTAGCCATGATTTTGATTTAAAGAACGGAAAAATTGATGGATTGGGAAGTAGAATTATACCTATGACACAGGATATCTTAGGTAAATTTGATTCCGGAATATCAATATCTCAAACTGCAGAAAGAACTGAATATAGGGGAATAAGAAGGTTAACTCAAAGATATTTATTAAGACGGGAAAGGCTACATCGTGTTTTAGATATTCTTGGATTTCTTCCATATCATTATCGTGAAGGAATTGATTTCGAAAAACATTATGGACAATTTAAAACAAATGTAGAAGTAAAAATTAATTATAAAAAAAATAAGCAAGGCAAATATGAATTTATTTTTAAAGAATCTTTTGATAAAATGATTGAAGAATTTAAAATTAAATGGCCAACAATAAAAATACCTTATGACTGGACTTTATATTATTTAAGAAAAAAAGCTTTAACTCAAAAAATAAAAAAAGAAGAATTAGCATGGGTGATTTTAAGCTTTAATCAAAAAAGAGGTTATTACCAATTAAGAGGGGAAGAGGAAAATTCAACTAATAACAAAAATGAAGAGTATTATTCTTTAATTGTAAAAAATGTTGAAGCAACAGAAGATAAAAGTGATAAAGGGGTGTGGTATAATGTGATTTTAGAAAATGATTGGATTTATCGTCGTCAAAGTAAAGAACCTTTAGAAAGTTGGATTGGAAAAAGCAAAGAATTTATTGTTACTACTTATATAGAAAAAGACGGATCATTGAAAAAAGATGCGGAAGGGAAAACAAAAAGAAGTTTTAGGAGGGTAGATTCTGAAAAAGATTGGATTGCAATCAAAAAGAAAACAGAGCAAGATATAGAAAAAAAGAATACAACGGTTGGAGAATATATTTATGAAAATCTTTTAGCAAATCCTAATCAAAAAATTAAAGGCGAATTAATAAGGACTATCGATAGAAAATATTATAAAGAAGAATTCGAAAAAATAATTAAAAAACAAATAGAATTTCATTCTGAGTTACAAGATACGGAATTATATAAAAAATGTATATTTAATTTATACCCCAAAAATGAAGCTCATAGAAATAATATTTCAAATAAAAACATTGGTTATTTACTATCAGAAGATATTATTTATTATCAAAGGCCTTTGAAAAGTAAAAAATCTTCTATCTCAGGCTGTCAATATGAATATAGAAACTATAAAAAAGAAGTGATAAGAAATGAAAATGGGGTTAATGTTAGAACAAAAGAATTGGTAAGGGAACCTATAAAGGCAGTATCAAAATCTCATCCTTTGTACCAGGAGTTCAGATTGTGGCAATTTATAAAAAATTTAAAAATATATCAAAAAGAAAAACAAATTGAAAATAGCATTCTATATGATATTAATATTACTGCAAATTTATTAAAAGAAGAAAATGATTGGATAGAATTATTTGATTTTTTAAGTGAAAGAAAAGAAATTGATCAAAAGGCAATTATAAATTATTTTGTTTCTAAAAGATTAATTAATAGTAAGAAAAAATCAAATTATAGATGGAATTATGTTGAAGATAAAAAATATCCTGCAAATGAAACAAAAGCACAGTTTTTATCAAGATTGAGCAAGGTTGCTGGAGTAGATGCCAAGGCGTTCCTGACAACAGAAAAAGTATATAAATTATGGCATATTGTATATTCGGTAAAAGATAGAATCCAATATGAACAAGCTTTAAAATCTTTTGCCCGGAAAAACAACCTGGATACAAACTCCTTTATTGAAAATTTTAAAAGATTTCCACCCTTTAAATCTGATTATGGGGCATATTCTGAAAAAGCATTAAAAAAGATTTTACCGTTGATGAGAATGGGTAAATATTGGAATGAAGAGGATATTCCAATAGGTGTTAGGAACAGAATTATCTTAATTATGGAGCGTGTAAATGCTTTAAATATCTCAGAAAGTTCTTCTAAAAAAGATATAAATGAAGCATTACAGGAAGTATCAGACGATGATATCCCATTACAAATTGTTAAAAGTTTTATACCTTTAAAAAATAAGGTTCCATTCAAGGGACTTAATACATATCAAGCTTGTTATGCAGTATATGAAAGACACTCAGAAATAGGGGATGTAAAAAGGTGGAAAACTCCCGGTGATATCGATAGATATTTATTCTCATTTAAGCAACATAGTTTGAGAAATCCAATTGTTGAGCAATTAGTAACAGAGACTCTAAGAACAGTCAGGGATATATGGAAATATTATGGCGAATCCAAAGAAGGGTTTTTTGATGAAATACACTTAGAATTGGGAAGAGAAATGAAAAATCCTGCTGATAAAAGAAAGAAAATCGCAAGACGTAACATTGAAAATGAAAATACTAATCAAAGAATTAAAGCCCTACTACAAGAATTGATGAATGATGGCATAAAAGATATTAGGCCTCATTCTCCAAGCCAACAAGAAATTTTAAAAATATACGAAGAAGGAGTTTATCAAAGCATTGAGATTATTGATTCTGATATTGAAAAAATCAGAAAATCAACAACTCCTACAAAAGCTGAAATTAATAGATATAAATTGTGGTTGGAACAAAAATATATTTCACCTTATACAGGAAAAATCATACCACTTAGTAAGCTGTTCACTACTGAGTATCAGATTGAGCACATAATCCCCCAATCAAGATATTTCGACAATTCATTTAGTAATAAAATCATTTGCGAAAGTGAAGTAAATCAGATAAAAGGGAATCAAACAGCTTATAAATTTATTAAAGATAATCCAGCTCGAATTATTGATTTAGGACAAGGCAAAACAGTAAGGCTATTTACTTTGGAGCAATACGAACACCATGTTAATATTTTTTTTAAAAAGAACAGAACTAAATTAAAAAAGTTACTTTCCGAAGATATTCCAGAAGGATTCATAGAGAGGCAATTAAATGATAGTCGGTATATTAGTAAATTAGTAAAAGGTTTATTGAGTAATGTTGTAAGAGAACCAGGAGAAAAAGAAGCTACTACAAAAAACTTGGTATCTGTAACCGGAGCTATTACTTCTAAACTTAAACAAGATTGGGGTTTGAATGATAAATGGAATGAAATAATTTCCCCAAGATTCAAAAGGCTTAACGAGTTAACAAAATCAACTGATTTTGGATATTGGGATTCCTCAATTAATGCTTTCAGAATACAAGTGCCGGATGAAATATCACGTGGGTTTAGTTTAAAAAGAATCGATCATAGACATCATGCCCTTGATGCTTTAGTAATTGCTTTAACGTCTAAAAGACATATTAATTATTTAAACTCGCTTAATTCTGAAAAAGAAAATTTTGGATTAAGAAAATCATTACTACAAATAAATAAACATAATGACTTTACTAAACATTTTTTACATCCATGGAGTAACTTTACTATTGAGGCTAAAAACAATTTAGAAAAAATAATTGTAAGTTTTAAACAAAATATTAGAATTATTAATAAATCTAACAATAAAACTTGGCAATGGGTACAAAAACATGGTAAATATACCAAACAATTGGTGAAGCAAACTAAGGGTGTAAATTGGGCAATACGAAAACCTTTACACAAAGAAACAGTTTATGGCAAAGTGTCCATCAAAACAAAAAGAAAATCTATGGTTTCATTAAATTCAGCTATTGATAATGTAGATTTGATAATTGAAAAAAAGATTAAAGCAATAATAAAAAAAGCTTTATCAAAATACAATGGAAATATTAAAGCGGCAAAAAAATATTTTAAATCTAACCCAATTGAATTGAATGGTTTTAAAATTAATAAAATAGGGATTTACGAATTTGTTGAAGGTACAGCCTCAAGAGTTCCTGTATCAGAAATCACCACACGAAAGAGATTGCTATCAATTACAGATTCAGGAATTCGAAAGATACTTGAAAATCATATTGCAAAATACACAGAAGTGCATAATGAAACTACAAAGGAGAGGTTTGATCTGGCTTTTAGTCCTGAAGGTATTGATGATTTGAATAAAAATATTATAGAATTAAATAACGGAAAATTCCATAAGCCAATATATAAAGTCAGAATCTATGAAGCGGGTAGTCGGTTTAGAATAGGTGAAATAGGAAACAAAAAAGATAAATATGTCGAAGCTGCCAAAGGTACAAATTTGTTTTTTGCAATATATCACAATGAAGAAAAAAATAAGCGTGAATACGAAACTGTTCCTCTAAATAAAGTGATAGAACATCAAAAACAAGTTGCTCATCTATCAAAAACAGAAAGGACAGCAATACCTTTAAATCACCAAAAAGGAAGATTCTTATTTAGTTTGTCTCCCAATGATTTGGTATATGTTCCTACTGACGAAGAAATACAAAATCCACAAAGCGTTGATTTTAACAATTTGAGTATTGAACAAGTAGATAGAACATATAAAATGGTTAGTTCTTCAGGTAATCAATGCTTTTTTATTCGTCATGATATAGCAAAATCAATTAAAAACAAATACGAATTTTCCAGTTTAAACAAAATGGAAAAAAGTGTTAACGGTGAAATGATTAAAGAACGTTGTTGGAAACTAAAAGTAGATAGGTTGGGTAATATAATAAATGTAAATAAGGGATAGATTAACTTGCATTAACTTGCATCAACTTGCCAAGTCTCAAAGACTTGGTAAGTTTATGAAAAGAAATTGTTTAAAATTAATGTGATTGGTTATTTAAGATTTAGACTTACCAGGTTTTGAAAACCTGACAAGTCACATAGGAAAAACCCAACTTGCCAAGTCTCAAAGACTTGGTAAGTTTAAAATGAAAAAAATAGTAAAGAATGAAAAAAAATGATATCTTAGACGAGAGAACTTTACCACTTGAGCAAAATCAATTTTATCATATTTATAATCGTGGCAATAATAAAACAACACTTTTTTATAATCCTGAAAATTATCGTTATTTCCTTGAGAAATATGTAAAATACATGGCTGAATACATAGATACATTTGCATATTGCTTACTACCAAATCATTTTCATTTTTTGATAAAAGTTAAATCAATATCAGATTTACCAGATCTCAAAGGTCAACTTACCAAGGAAAAAGAACCGCAACTTGCCAAGTCTCAAAGACTTGGTAAGTTTAAACCAATAAACGACAATAAAAACAATGATATATCAAAAATGATAAGCAATCAATTCAGATTGCTTTTTATGAGTTATGCAAAAGCAATAAACAAACAGGAAAACCTAAAAGGCAGTTTATTTCAAAAAATATTTAGAAGGAAAAGAATTGATGATTCAGATTATTTATATAGGCTTGTAGGATATATTC
>JALSPW010000212.1 GCA_026985735.1 Saprospiraceae bacterium | reverse complement strand
TGCAGGCAATTCTTTTAATTTTGAAAATTGCACGGTATCATTCCATATTCCGGGAATGAAAATCAAAACTATCATTATTAAAATAGCGACAAACTGAATTAGATCAGTAATAATCACACCTGATAATCCGGCTACAGCAGTATAAAAAATAACTATTAAAGCGGAAATAATCGCAGCTGTCAAATATCCTATTTCAAATGAAAATCTTAAAAGACTTGCCATAGCAACAAATTGTGCAGCCAACATAAAAAAGAAAATAAATATATTAACTCCGCTCACAGTAACTGAAAACAAACGGGATGCAGTCATATTTCCTTTTGATGCATAAATATAATTTAAAAAATGAGGAAATGAATAAATTCTATGTTTAGCTCCATAATCCCTGATCTTACCGGCAAAAATATTCATAATAAAAAAACCTATCACATAAGCTACACCAATACCTACAGCAGCAAATCCTCCTTCATACCCCAAAGCCATTAATCCGATAGAAGTGCCTCCTCCCACAAATGTAGCTAAGATAGTTGCAACCAGCGGGAACAAATTTGTATTACGGCTATTGACAAGATACTGCTCTGGATCAGATGCCTTGACATGTCTCATAGACAACCACAGTATCAAGATCAAATATACAATTATCCAAATCAACATCCAATTCATACAGCAAATATACACATATATTTTCTTAACTTCCCGTTTAGCATCACTTTGATAAAAAATAAATTAACAATTTCTTTGAATAGGATTTTGTAATAATTACCTTTGTTTTCAGTTCTACTAATAAAACAAAAACATGGATATCTTTTTGGAAATATTAAAAATTACAATTCCTGCATTGATTGTTTTTATCACTGTATATGTGATGATGAAATATCACTTTAAAAAGGTTTATACTTTAGAAGCAATGAAATTAAGGAATGATTCTGCAAAAACCACTTTACCCTTGAGGTTACAAGCATATGAAAGGTTGGCTTTATTTTGTGAACGAATAGCACCAGAAAATTTATTGCTAAGATTCCGCACAAAAGCAATGACAGGAAAGGAATTGGAAAACATCCTTATTCTTGCGATAAAACAGGAATTTGATCATAATCTTACACAACAAATATATATTTCGGAGAGCCTTTGGAATATTATTGAAATGTGTAAGAATCAGATTATCGAGACTATTTCCATAGCCGGTAATGCAAAAAATGCAAATGATCCGAATGAATTTTCAAGCATTATTCTTAAAACTATGGATGAAAAAAATCCGGTTGATACCGCACTGAAAGCTATTAGAAAAGAAGTAGAAATATATTTTGATTAAACTATGGTAGAATACTTTTTAGATATTAGAGTAATTGTCTTTTAAAATAATACTCCCATAGTAGTTACATTAAACATTGAATATGAAAAAATTACTGATTTATATTTTTTTTGCAGGGACTTTATTCTCTTCCTGCAAAAGTTATTACACAGTCAATAAGACGGAAAATCAATACTTAAAAATAGATAAAAAATTGGATTCTATAAAAGATCAAAAAATAGAATCGATAATAGCTCCTTATAAAACCAAATTGGATAAAAAAATGAATCAGATAATTGGGTATGCTGATTATCTTAATAAAGCTCGTCCTGAATCGACTTTAGGTAATTGGATGGCAGATGCAATTGCTCAAAAAGCATCTGAATTATCAGGGGAAAAAATTGATTTTGCAGTTCAAAATTACGGGGGATTACGCTTAGCGGAAATACCGGCTGGGCCTGTAACACTAGGTAAAATGTATGAACTTATGCCATTTCAAAATTTCCTCACGATTCTAACCGTAAAAGGAAATATCTTAAAACAATTTTTTGACCGTATGGCTGATTATGGCGGTTGGCCCATTAGCAAATCGGTAAAATACCAAATTTCCGGCAATAAAGCGAAAAACATTTATATTAATGGTAAACCGTTGGATCTCAATGCTACCTACACTATAGCTTTATCTGATTATATAGCCAACGGAGGTGACAGATGCTTCTTTCTAAAAAATCAAAAAAAATATCTCACCGATATATTAATAAGAGATATATTAATAGAAAAAGTGAAAGAAGAAAATGCCAAAGGACATCATATTTCAAGTAAAATTGACGGTAGGGTTATTAATAACGGAAAATAATATTAAAAATGAAACGTAGAAACTTTATAAAAACAGCAGGATTAGCGTCAGTATTACTGAGCACTAATGCCAAAGGTATCAATAACATACTTAATTCCAAATTCAATAAACTTGTGGTTCTTCACACCAATGATTGGCATAGCCGTATCGAACCTTTTCCCACGGACAAAAGCCGAAACAGTAATAAGGGAGGTGCAGCAAGAAGAGCAGGCCTAATAAACAAAATCAAATCAGAGGAATCGAATGTCTTAATTTTTGATGCCGGTGATATCTTTCAAGGAACACCTTATTTCAATTATTTTGGAGGCGAACTGGAATTCAAATTGATGTCGGCAATGGGTTATAACGCAGCTACAATGGGTAATCATGATTTTGATGGCGGCATGGACGGATTCAAGAAAGCGCAAAAATATGCAAAATTTGATTTTATTACTACCAACTATGATTTTACAAATACAATTTTGGAAGGCAGAACAAAAAAATATAAAATAATTAATGCAAATGGTATAAAAGTCGGCATACTGAGTGCCAATATAGAACTGGAAGGATTAGTAGGAGCTAAATTGTATAAAGAGACAAAATACCTCGATCCTGTGGAATTGGCAAATGATATGGCATATAAGCTCAAAAATGAACATAAATGTGATTATATTATTTGCTTATCGCATTTAGGATACAAATACAGTGGAAATAAAGTCTCTGATATCACTCTGGCTTCACAATCAAATGATATAGATCTTATCATTGGAGGACACACACACACTTTTATGAAAAAACCTGATGAAATACTAAATAAAAACGGGAAAAAAGTCATAGTCACCCAAGCCGGTTGGGCAGGGATTTTATTAGGCAGACTGGATATTTATTTTGATAAGAAAAAAAAATTTTTGTGGTCTGAAAGTGAGTTTGTATAAATTATCAAGACAATCCAAACATAATGGATATGCTTAATGAAATATATGAATATATCAAAAGTTTCTCAAATCTTTTTTATCCTGAATTATGTATTTCATGCCATCAAAAAGAAAGAGAAGTTTATGATTCATTTTGTTTTGATTGTTTTGCAAAATTACCTTTTACCAATTTTAAAAATTTCAGGGATAATGAATTTACTGATCATTTTAGAAGTAAAAAATATATCGAAACAGGCAATTCATTATTCTTTTTTGTAAAACAAGGCCACGTTCAGAAATTAATACAAGAATTAAAGTATAAAAACAAACCTCATTTTGGTTTAAAACTCGGAAACATAATGGGGGAAACAAACTATGGAAAGTTTATACGAGAAAATATTGATATCATTGTTCCTGTACCTCTACATAAAAACAAAGAAATTAAAAGAGGATATAATCAAAGTCAAATGTTTGCACAGGGACTTTCAAAAAGTACCGGAAAGACTCTATCCGTTAAAAATATGATAAGAACAAAAAACACTTCAACACAAACAAAAATGAACCGTGAACAACGACTTGCAAATTTAAAAAATGCCTTTAGTATATTGCATCCGGAAGAATATCGAGACAAGCACATTTTAATAGTAGATGACGTATTGACCACCGGTTCCACCTTATTGGAATGTGCATTTGCTTTAAAAAATGTTTCAGGCATAAAAATCAGTTTAGCTACTATAGCAATGGGTGAACCTATATAATAATTATATTATGGAAACAAAACAATTAAAAATAATCAAGACAAAACAACTACACCTTAAAATAGACTATTTTCCACATACCTTATTTACTTCCGGCCATTTAAGACCTTCTTTCATAAAACCTATTTTCTCCAATGCAATGATAATAAATAAATTACTATTTTTAATTCTATTTTTCACATCCAATCTTATATCTCAATTTCCTGCTGATGAATATAATTACATAATAGAAGCACCTGCAGATATTAGATATTGCAAAATCAATAAAAAAGGAAATACAATCATTCCAAATGGACGCATTATTAGACCTGCCGGTGAATCTTTCATTGTAGCTCCCCACCCTTTTGGATTAACTTTAAGGGATGATATTGCAATAACAGCAAATTCAGGAGTAAATCCTCTGTCAATTACCATACTAAAAGGAATCACTACATCAAAACCGGAAATAATACAAATCCCGGATTCTGCTAATACCGATAAAGGTGTAATCGAATCGGTTTTTATGGGATTGGCTATTTCACCAGATAAAAAAACAGTATATGTTTCCGGAGGACAGACCAACAAGATATATATATTTGAAATAGAATCCGGCAAATCCTTTGGCGCGATTGATTGCTCTTTTCATACAAAAGACTCCATTCAAACAAAAGGATATATAGGAGATATGGCCTTAAACAAAGACGGTAGCACGCTTTATGTTGTAGATCAAGTCAATTTTCTAGTTAAAATCATAGATACCCGTTCTAAAAAATTGATAAACACTGTACACACAGGTAGATATCCTTTTGGTATATGTTTATCCAAAGATGAAAAAAAGCTTTATGTAGCGAATGTAGGAATGTATCAATATAACGAGATAAAAGGTTATGATAAAAAACGACTCAAAGAGACAGCTTTAAATTTCCCCCCTTTCGACTACTTGTCAGAAGAATCAAAAACAGGAATAAAAAGAGATTCATTATACATTCCCGGCCTGGGAGAAACCAATGTTCCCGAATCATTTTCCGTATGGACAATAGATCTTAGTGATTATGCAAATCCGGAAGTTATCGCAAAAATAAAAACAGGCATTTTAATAGGAGAAAAAGTGGAAGGTATTCCTGCAGTGGGAGGCTCCAGTCCAAATTCACTCGTTGCAACAGACAAATATGTCTTTGTGACTAATGGCACAAATGATAACATTTCGGTTATAGATATTAAAAAAGATACGGTTATTCATACTATTCATTTGGATCTTGATAGCAGAATTGATCATTTACGAGGTAAAATACCTTTTGGATTGGCATTATCTCCTGATAATAAAAAATTGTATGTAGCAGAATCAGGTATCAATGCTGTAGCAGTGATAGATATAGATTCTTTTAAAGTAATAGGACATATCCCTACCGGCTGGTTTCCTTCAAAAATTGCTGTTTCACACGATAACAAACACCTTATTGTTGCAAATGCCAAAGGATATGGAAGTGGTCCCAATGGAGGCAATAATTATATTCCCGGTCCCGAAGGCAGCTATATAGGAAGCCTTATGAAAGGGACTGTACAGGTAATAGATATTCCTGATTATAATAAATTAAAACAATTGACTCGAGAAGTAATCTCTAATAATTTTAATTTTATAAGAATAAATAAAAAACTTCTCGATACTCGAAAAAGTAATCCGGTTCCTATATATCCAGGACAAAAGGAATCTCCGATAAAATACATTGTATTTATATCTAAAGAAAATAGAACTTTTGATGAAATTTTCGGACAGATAAAACAAGCAAATGGAGATCCGGCTCTTGCAAGATATGGTGAAAATGCTTCATTTTCAAACCGAAAAAAGACTCGCCATATAAAAAAAGCCAATGTAATGGTAAATCATTTGAAATTGGCAAGACAATTTGCTATAGCTGATAATTATTATGTAGATTCGGATGTATCAGCTGACGGACATCGCTGGCTGGTAAATACCTATCCTAATGAATGGGTAGAATCTTCGGTTTCAGCTGCTTATGGTGGAAATAAAAATTTTAATAAAGTAAAAGGAACCCCGGGAGCATTGGCATTTTGCAGTAGTGCCGGAGCTATTTACCCGGAAGATTATAACGAAGCAGGATCTATGTGGGAACACTTAATGAGAAATAACATACGTTTTTATAATTTTGGGTTTTCTATTATGTTTGAACCGGCTTCTTATGACAAAAGTTATACAGATACCGGAGTGAGATACTTGTATAATTTTCCTGTACCCTCTCCTCTCTTTAACAAGACATCAAGAATGTATCCAACATACAACACTGCAATTCCTGATCAATACAGAATAGACAGATTTATTGAGGAATTCAAACAAAAATGGTTAAAAGGCAATCTTCCTTCGTTTTTGACGGTAATCATACCTAATGACCACGGCTCAAGAGATAGACCGGACGATGGCTACCCATTCAAAGAAAGCTATATGGCAGATAACGATTTGGCAGTTGGACGAATAGTAGAATTCTTATCTCACACACCATATTGGAAAAACATGCTAATTGTCATTACTGAAGACGATGCACAAAACGGAGTAGATCATATAGATGCTCACAGAAGTATCCTGATGCTAATCTCTCCTTATGTAAAAAGAAATTATGTAAGCAAAAAACACTACAGCTTTGGTAGTATATTCAAGACTTTTTGGAATATTTTAGGGATCCCATGGCTAAACCAATATGACGCATCAGCAACCGACTTGGCTGATTTTTTTACGGATAAACCTGATTTTACATCATATACCGCCATTCCCGTTGATAAGAGAATATTTGACCCAAAAAAAACAATGAGCCCATTAGATCCGAATTTCAACTGGAAAGCAGTAAAAGAAAACCCGGAAATGGATAATATTGAAGATATGATTAAAGACAGTAAAGAAACTGAAAAAGAAAGAAAAATCCACTAACTAACGAAGAAGTTTGACAGTATGAATAGATATTACCCGGTGATTTTTTTATAATAGGGATATAACTGACACGCTACGCAATAATTAAAAAAAGCATCCATACCTGTTGCTATCAAAAATATTAACGATATGGTTAATGCAATATTCATGTACCCCATAAAATAAAACAAACTTGTCATAACAGTAAAAATCAAACCGATTTTTGCTGCAAAAGTTTTTGGTCCAGCATTTATTTTATGTGGTTTCACTCCAGATATTCTTAAAATCCTTTTAACAATAAAACAAAAAGGACTATATTTTAGCCCGAAAAACACTCTAATAATAAAATCCATTCCTATCATTATTAAAAACATAGAATTGAAAGTAATAATAAACAATAACAAAAATGAAAAAATAAGCATTGCATTAATTCTAATAATATTTTTGTCAACTGTTTTATATTCTATCGGACATGATTTACTAATTGCCATATTTTTTTTTTACAATAATAGACTATTATTAGCATTATTCCTTACATCTGAACAAAAAAAATATATATTTGTCATAAAAAAGACAAACAGTATTTAGCACCCGCTCAAAAACACATTAAATTTAAAACTTAGAAAAAATAACAATTCATTTATTATTTTTGAATAAAAAATTTCTATTTAATATATGAATCAAGATCTAATTATAACATTTTTAAGCACTTCCATTATCATTACTTTAATGCCGGGACCTGATAATACCTATGTCATATTAGAAAGCGTAACAAGAGGAATAAAAAGAGGGATTACATTTGCATCCGGATTAGTTACAGGTATCATATTTCATACAATTTTAGTCGCAACAGGAATAGCCTATATAATTTCCCATTCCTCAATTGCATATATTTCATTAAAATATTTCGGAGGGGCATATCTATTTTATCTCGCTTACTTAGCTTACAAAGAATCAAATCTACATGTGAAATTAATTCTCAATAAATCAAACTATTCTCGACTTTATTTAAAAGGCTTATTGATGAACATTACCAATCCGAAAGTATTGCTATTTTTCATAGCATATCTTCCGCAATTCGTAACCAAAAACGGCTGGAATTTCAGATATCAAATATTCATTTTAGGTCTGCTATTTTTTATTCAAGCTTTTATCATCATGTCCACATTAGCTATTCTATCAGGAAAACTAAAAATTTATGTAAAAAACCCGAAATTTTGGTATTATGTAAAATATGTAAAAATAATAGTGCTGATTATTCTTGCAGCATTCATTATTATCTAATCATAATTACATACTTTTTCTTCCAATATTCTTTATATGGAAATCAAATAAAAATAAAAATTGTTACAAATTGAGTTAATTTATCAAATAAAAAACAAAATGTTTTGTTTATTTAATAATGAATATTATCTTTGCATTCGCTTTTGAAAAGCCCTATAAAGATTAGATGCTTTTCAATTAAACCCGGTGAGGTGGGTGAGCGGCTGAAACCACCGGTTTGCTAAACCGGCGTACGGGTAACTCTGTACCGCGGGTTCGAATCCCGCCCTCACCGCTTGAATGTTATATTAGCGCAGTCCGGTTAGCGCATCACGCTGTAGTGTGAGAGTCGCTAACAAATCTGAACTATTTTTTCGGGGTATAGCGCAGTCCGGTTAGCGCATCACGCTGTAGCGTGAGAGTCGCTAACAAATCTGAACTATTTTTTTCGGGGTATAGCGCAGTCCGGTTAGCGCACCTGCTTTGGGAGCAGGGGGTCGTAGGTTCGAATCCTACTACCCCGACTTAAATTTAGGTTGCTTGGCTTTTCTTGCTACCTTTTTTTATAATTTCTCTTTTTATGTGTTTAGTATATATTCTGTTTTCTCATAATTTGAATAAATTTTATACAGGATTCACTTGTGATGGTTTGCTCGATAGATTACGTAAGCATATCTCTAATCATAAGGGATTTACCGCTAAAGCTAATGATTGGAATATTGTATTCTCTTTTAAATGTGACTCCAAATCCCAGGCTTTACGTTTGGAAAAAAAAATTAAAAAACGAGGCGCTAAAAGATTCTTACTCGATCGTGGCTTATTTTAGCGCATCACGCTGTAGCGTGAGAGTCGTAGGTTCGAATCCTACTACCCCGACTTAAATTTAGGTTGCTTGGCTTTTCTTGCTACCTTTTTTTATAATTTCTCTTTTTATGTGTTTAGTATATATTCTGTTTTCTCATAATTTGAATAAATTTTATACAGGATTCACTTGTGATGATTTGCTCGATAGATTACGTAAGCATATCTCTAATCATAAGGGATTTACCGCTAAAGCTAAAGATTGGAATATCGTATTCTCTTTTAAATGTGATTCCAAATCCGAGGCTTTACGTTTGGAAAAAAAAATTAAAAAACGAGGCGCTAAAAGATTCTTAGTGAATTTCAGACCAACTGCCCCATTGAGAATTAAGATGACCCCATAATTAATAAAATCATTTTATTAAAAATATTTTAACTTTTCCCTCGATAAAAGCTGAACGATCCTGGCATAGGTTTGGAATCGAGTAAGTAAATCTCATAGTGTCAATTTAAGTGTGCTGTGTCATAAAAGTCGAAGTAATTATTACATAGTAATTCTTTGAAAACTATTGAATCTTCACAAAAGGAGAGATTTTGTATGAGATTTTTATTTTTTCGAAACGAAATGACACAGTAATATCATCGAGTTGAGAAAAATGATAAGATTCCAAAA
>JALSPW010000211.1 GCA_026985735.1 Saprospiraceae bacterium | reverse complement strand
TGTAGGAGATCCTCCTACTGATCTGAGCTTGCATCCCAATTCTCCCGGATACAGATTGATTTTAAATAATATCTTATTTCCTGCCGCCAGAAAAAAGAAACATAAAACATAAAAAAACGTTCCGGATTTCCGGAACGTTTTTTATTTTATACTTGAATATTTGCTTCTTCAAGGATTTTTCTCGCCAAATCTAAAATTGTTGTATCTTCCAGATTTACGATGCCTCCATCAGGTCCTGGTTGAATATGTTTTCCGACAATTTCTCCCTCATTATTGTATTTCATTGCCCCGAAATAATTTCTTACGGATTGCTCATCTGTGTTTAATTCCTCAGCAATCCGTTTTACACTTCCTGTTGGTAAGCTGTGTTTAATTTTCCTTAACTCATTGAATGTTATGTACATGCTGAATAAATTTTATATGTTAACAATAAGAATTTAAATTCCAATCATAAAAATAAGTTATTTTTTAAAATAATGCAAAATAATGACAAGAATATTTATTAAAAAAATAGAAATATAATAATAAAACTATTTTAAGTATTAAATGTTATTTTTGTACTAATATTATATAATAAACAATTATGAGCAATAAATTAAATTCTGTTGAAGTATACTCGGAATTAAAAAAAACATATTCGGATATTCTTAGTTTGGCAGGTGAAGATATAAGTCGTGACGGATTGCTTAAGACACCTCACAGAGCGGCAAAAGCTCTTCAGTTTTTGCTTAAGGGATATGAAGAAAATCCTGATGATATAATAAATGGAGCATTGTTTGATGTGGAATATAATGAAATGGTTATAGTTAAGGATATCGAGTTATATTCTATGTGTGAGCATCACATGTTACCTATTTTCGGAAAAGCTCATGTAGCTTATATTCCCGATAAAAAAGTTGTCGGTTTAAGTAAAATAGCAAGGGTTGTTGATGTATTTGCAAGAAGATTACAAGTACAGGAAAGATTGACGAGGCAAATATTGGAAGCATTGGATAGAAATCTAAAACCTCATGGTATTGCTGTTGTGATTGAAGCACATCACATGTGCATGATGATGAGAGGGGTACAAAAACAAAATTCGGTTACTACTACTTCCGCTTTTACGGGAATGTTTGAAAAACTGGAAACACGAGGTGAGTTTTTAAGATTAATAAGTCATAATTTACATTGATTATTATTATTATTATTATTATTATTATTTTAAATTATGTATAAAAAAAAATTATGATAGCATATTTATTTCCGGGTCAGGCATCCCAATTTGTAGGAATGGGCAAAGACATGTATGATGCATCTTCTATAGCTAAAGACTATTTTGAAAAAGCTAATGAAATATTAGGTTTTAGAATATCAGATATTATGTTTGAGGGTACTATGGAAGACCTTAAACAAACAAAAGTAACCCAACCGGCAGTTTTTTTACATTCATATATTAGTTTTGTTTTAAATGGTGAAAAATTGAAACCGATTGCTGTAGCAGGTCATTCTCTCGGGGAATTTACCGCTTTGACCGCAAATGGAACTTTAGATTTTGAACAAGGCCTTGAACTGGTAAAAATAAGAGCTAATGCAATGCAAAAAGCATGTGATATGGCTGAAAGTACAATGGCAGCTGTTTTGGGATTGGAGGATAACATAGTAGAGGAAGTTTGCTCAAAAATAGATGATATTGTGATTCCGGCAAATTATAATTGTCCGGGTCAATTGGTGATTTCAGGTTCAAAAGATGGTATTGCAAAAGCTATTGAAAAACTTAAAGTTGCAGGAGCTAAAAGAGCTATTGAATTGCAGGTAAGCGGTGCGTTTCACAGTCCGTTTATGGAACCGGCAAAAAAGGAATTGGCAAAAGCTATTGAAAAGGCAGATTTTAAAACTCCTTCTATTGCCGTATATCAAAATGTAAATGCTCTGAAGGAAACAGATCCCCGGATTATTAAAGAAAACTTAATCAAACAGCTTACTTCTCCTGTTCAGTGGACTAAGACCATGAGAAATATGATTGAAGACGGAATTAATCATTTTGTAGAAGTAGGAGGAAATGGCAAAACATTGATAAATTTTGTAAGAAGAATCGATAGGAGTCTTAAGACCGAAGCACTGTAAAATTGCAAATATTATAAGTGATATTACGTATTAGCTGAAAATTGAATATAATTGCTTTTTTTAACGTCGTCAAGATTCGAGGAATCGTAAATAATAATATTTTTAAAATTTTCGTTATATTTTCAAAAAGACACAAAATAATTATTACTAAATTAGTATTTATCTGTATATTTTATGAATATTAATGATACAAAAATAAAGAAAGGGGATCTTTTAGTTTCTCAACCGTTTATGATTGATGGCAATTTTAGACGAACAGTAGTTTTTTTGACCGAATATAATGAAGAGGGTGCTCTAGGGTTTATTTTGAATAGACCTATTGATTTTAAAGTAGATGAATTAATGCCTGATTTTCCTGATTTTGATGCAGTTGGATATTTTGGTGGTCCGGTTGCAACAAATACCATACATTATATTCATAAATTTGGAGAACAAGTGGAAGATAGTATAGAGATTAAAGATGGAATTTATTGGGGAGGTAATTTTGAAAAATTAAAATTTCTTATTGATAATAAAATTATCACGGAAAACGATATCAGATTCTATGTAGGTTATTCAGGTTGGTCCCCGGGACAATTGGAAGATGAATTGATTCACGGATCATGGATAATTGCTCCCTTTAATCCTAATTTTATTTTTAAAGTAAAAGAAAGAGATTTGTGGAAAAAAGTTTTGGAAAATAAAGGAAGTAATTTTGAAGTTATTGCTCAAATTCCCGAAACTTTTTTTCTAAATTGATATGAAATGATCAGTATGAAAAAAAGTTTATTTCCCATTGGATATTATTAGCATTTGGCATAAAATTATTGAAATTAAAAAAATCAAACACATTAGAGACTGACACTATACGCTGATCATTATAATTTTTACGTTAAAAATTTTTATATTAAAAATATTTATAATATATTTGCATCATGTTTTCAGTAAGAGATATATTAAGAATGTTTTTAATATGGTGCTTTGTATTGATTGGTACTGTGTTAAGGGTGTCAGGGCAGGATTTTTTTGAAGTAGAGGCAAAAAAAGGTGACGGGATATTTTCTTTACTTAGGAGGTATGATCTTTTAAAGGAAACAGAAAATATGTCAAAATTTCTTGAACTAAACAAGATAGACAGGACTTCAATTTTAAAAATCGGTAAAAAGTATAAATTACCTGTATTAATATACAAATACAACGGTAAAAGTATCAGAAGTACTATTGGTATTGAGGATTTTGATCTCGCTCTTGAAATACAACGCTATAATGAGTATTTATTGAAAAATAAATTAAGGAAAACTTCATTTAGAGATAGTAAACTTCTTTGGGTTCCGTATTCTAAACTGCATAAGAAACAAGTAATTAACACTATTTCTTCTTTAAATAAAAAACAGGGAAATAAAGATCCGGAAAATAGAATTATAAAGAAACTACCAAAGAGAGACAAAATAAAAGAGCTGAATTTGAATAGATCCGGTATGAATAGGTATGTTCCGTTGTTCGGAAAAAAATGGGCTAGTGTTCCAATTGAAGATCAAAGTTTATCAAACAGGGTTTTTTATATAATGAGCGGTCATGGCGGTCCTGATCCGGGCGCTCAATGCAAAAAGTGCAATCCTGTATTGTGTGAAGATGAATATGCTTATGATGTTGCGCTTAGATTAGCGAGGGATTTAATGCAACATGGAGCGATAGTACATGTGATAGTACAAGATAAAAATGATGGTATTCGTGATGATAAATATTTGAAATGCGATAGGGATGAAGTTACTGTGAATGGACTCAAGATACCTTTAAGTCAAAGGAAACGGCTTCAGCAAAGGTCAAATGATGTAAACAGATTGTATCGTTTTTATAAAAAGAAAAGGCATGTCAAGTCTCAGACATTAGTAGTGATTCATGTTGATTCCAGGCATAAAGATCAAAGAATAGATGTGTTTTTTTCTTATGCCAAGGGTAGCAAGACAGGGAAAAGACTTGCTGAAAATATATTGAAAACATTTGATAAAAAGTATTCAATATTTCAAAAAGGCAGAGGATATACCGGCACAACCGGAGTAAGAAACTGGTTTGTGTTGAACAATACTTATCCTCCGGCAGTATTTATAGAATTAGCTAATATTAAGAATCCAAAGGATCATAAGCGACTTTTGATTCCCTCAAATCGTCAGGCTCTTGCCAACTGGATATTTGAAGGGTTGAAAAATACGTATAAATGATATTGTTTTTTGAAAACATGCTATTATAATATTACCGAATAAACCATAACTCATCTTCCTTCGACAATGTATCTTCATAGTAATAACCTTCATAATCAAATCCTTTTAAGGATTCTTTATCATTAATCCTGTTTTTGATAATATATCTGGACATTAAGCCTCTTGCTTTTTTAGCATTAAAACTTATGAATTTGAGTTTATCGTCTTTATATTCTTTGAAGACAATCTTGATTATTTTAGCTGTGATATCATCTTTATCCAATACTTTGTAATATTCATCAGAGGCAAGGTTTAACAATATTTCCGAACCGCTTTTTTTAATATCTTCATTTATTTTACCGGTAAGTTTTTTTTTCCAAAAGGCATAAAGATTATTCCCTTTTGGGTTTTTCAATTTTGTTCCCATTTCAAGTCTATAAGGTTGGATAAGATCCAGAGGCTTAAGAATACCGTACAATCCGGATAATATACGTATATGATCTTGTGCAAAATCCAAGTCACCGGAATCCAGCGAAGGTGCATCTATTCCGATATAAACATCTCCTTTGAAAGATAGAATAGCTTGAGCTGAATTGTCTATGGAATGTATGTTTTCGAATTGTTGATTTCTTTCAAAATTCAAATCGGAAAGATTAGGACTTATACCCATAAGTTGTTGCAAATCTGCAGAATTGTAAGCCCTTAATTCATTCATCAATATACCGGTTTGATCTAAAAAATCAGGAATAGTAAATTTTAAATCATTTTTTGTTATTTTCATTCTTTTTGCCGGAGAAAGTATTGCTATCATTTTAATTGTTTTTGTTAATCATAATCAAATAGTATTTTTAAAAGCACTATGTCTGAATAGAGACCTATAATTTTATTTTTTTATAATCTATATAATTTTTTAAAGTATCCGATAATAGTTTTTCAAAATTAAAAAAAATGGTTAATCCATAATCTTCATTCATTGTATAAACCGATGTATTATCCGTATCAAAAGATTGTTCGGCTAATTCTTCTCCTAAATTATTAAATCGTGTAAAGTGCAATTTATCGATTGTCTTTACAATGAAAATAAATTCATAATTATTAACAGGAACAATAAGAATACCGAATTCATTATGATCATATTTATCCATTTCTTTAAACCATTTTTTATTGCCATTATTGTCAATACAGAGCAAAAATGAATTGGAGAATGTTTCTGATTTATATGATCTACCTCCAATTATAAAATCCTTATTTAATAACATAATTGCAGACATACCGACAGTCCAGTCATTAAGTTTGAAGTTTTTTACCCAGGTTCTTTTTCCGTATTTATCATACTTTATAATAATGAGTACAGCAGGATAATAATCTTTATCATTATTTTCACCAACTACCAAACATCCACCATCGCCTGTTAAAATAACATCATGTGGAATTTCCTGTTCATTGTTTTCGTAAATATTTTGCCATAGTATTTCACCTGTCGTACTTAATTTGAAAGTTATTATATCCCCATAAGATTTATCATTATAACTTTCCGTTTTACCTGTGCAGATGATTCCCCCGTCTTTTGTTGAAACCATACTGTAGATATTATCCGGTTCGTCACCACCAATTTCTTTTTTCCATAATACAATGCCATTTGCATCAATTTTTCGTATAATGATATTTCCATTATAGGTGCCGATAAATGCTCCCTTATCGTTTGAGAAGGTTACATAAGACGATTTTTCTTTTTTCCATGTTTTTTGCCAAAGCAGATTATTCGATTTATCGAATTTTTGTAAAAAGACTCCGTTTTCAATATTTGAATAATAATCTTTTGGTGGATAATAGTAATATTTTAAACTATCAAAAGTTGAGCCTGATATAAAATACTCACCAAAACGGTTTTTTATTCTATTATTATAGTGATAATTCAATCTTCCATGGAATGGATATATTTTTGAAATGTGAGTTCCTGTATTTTCTAAAATATCATCCATATCGTTTTTTTTGTTTTTCTCACAGGATAAAAACGATAATAATGTTAAAATGATAAATAAGTATCGAAATTTCATATAGATATATTTATAAAGAACGTGTTAAAATATTTAGCCGTATTTGAAAATCCGGTTGTAATCTGAACCGTTTTTTTCACTACCGATTATTTTTATAGATAATAAATAAGTACTTTTATAATATTATCGGATTGGCAATTGCCATTTACTGGAAAATGCTCATCATAAACAGCAAGAATGTAATCATTTATTCCTATTAAAAAACTTTATTATTAGGCAGAATATTATCTTCAGCATCAGAAATTTGTAATCATTACTGTTATTTATTTATTTATTTATTTATTTATTTTGGAGTCAATGTCAATACTTTTTTTGATTTAACAATTTCAGGATCATTTAAAATCATTTTTCTATAGATACCTGTTGTAAATAGTTTTGCTTGGTCATCATAGTGCTCACTCATTACATTTCCCGATTGTCCTGTAGGTATTATTCCCAGGGCATTTTCAGGATCGGAAAAGTCAATAATATTGCGCATTGCAGGTCCGCCGTCTATTTGATGTATCTTGTCATTGGTGATTGGAAAAGACATTTTATTCGGACATCCCGGACAACTAGGCATTTTAAATGGACCGACATCAAATATTTTATCCATTGGTTTTTTCTTGCTGAAAGGATGATGAAAAGTCAATATATGGGCATTTTCCCAACGCCATTTTTCTATATTTGCGCCCCATTCTTCTTTTAACTTTGCAGTTGTTTCCTTAAATGATTTTTTTAGAATATATTCTTGCGTTTCTATTTTACCTTTAGAGTTGACATCATCCCACCAGGGTGATTTTGTATCTGTATAAAATCTTAAGATACTTGCTTTTAGCATATATGATTTTGAGAAGAACTTAAATAGTTTATCTCCCAATTCATCTTTCATCATATTTTTATTAATGTAATATTGCAATTTGCTGAATATGATTGCTGCTTTTGAATCTTTTGTATAAACTCCGTCCCAGTCTTTTAATATATTATAACATTTTTTAATATATTCATTTGTTTTGATATATTCCGCACTTGAAATAATATTGCATATCATACGGGATAGTTTTTTATCTCTTAAAGAGGTTTGATTCAGTTGTAACTCTTTAACATCTTCGATTCCCCATTTTTCTTTTTCATTGAGGGCTTTATTTATGACATTAATTCTGTTTGTAGGAAGATAATGCCCTGGGAAGTATTTATCATAACCTGATAAAACCGGATCATTATTGGCAGTGGCAACAAAATTTTTATCAGGATTAATAAGATGCGGGTTTTCTGAAAACGGATAAAAACTATCTATTTCCATAGTGCCTGATGCCCCGTCCAAAAGGGTGAAAGGATTGATGTTTTTGTTATAATACGGCATATTGCCCGATGCCCAAAATGCGATATTGTCCCTGTTGTCACCATACATTACATTTAATCCTATTATATCTATATTTGCCAATTGTTGCTCAAACTCCTTTATGTTTTTGACTCTGGACATATTGTATAGAGCTTCAATGGACATAGTTGGTTTTTGCTCAAGTATCCACCATAGAGATATATCTTTTTTGAAATTATCTTTGATATTTTCATCAACTTGATTCATCAATGGTCCGTGGGGAGTCTCTTTGATTTCAAATTCGATATTTTTATTACCTTTTATTTTTATTGTTTCTTTTCTAATATCGAGGTTTACCCAATTGTTTTTATATAAAACCTTAGTGCCTGTACTATCCAGAGTTTCGCTATAATAATTTGCATTATCAATAGGAAATATAGTAAGCCCCCATCCATAGTTTTGATTATGACCTATTATGGGAAATGGTACTCCCGGTAGGTACAGTCCGTAAAAATCATATCCCGGATAGCTGATTTCCGCTTCATACCATGCTCCCGGTTCGCTATATGCAAAATGAGTGTCATTTGCAAGAATAACCTTTCCCGATTTTGATTTTTTAGCGCCTATTACCCAAGAATTGCTTCCGTCCCAAGGCTTAAGAGACAATTTATCCAACATATCCATTACATCTGAATTCATACTCAATTCAGTTTTGAGCAAGTTAGTATCTGCATTTTCATAATATGAATATTGTCCCGGTTTTTCACCGAAATATATATCGTCAAGATATTCTTTGCCGTATTTTTTATAAATATATGCACTAACAGCTTCCTGCATTACCGGCATTGCAAAACCGAATGCAACAAAATTAATTACGGAATAACTATCTTCGGGTTTTAATTCTTCTTTTGGAATGTCCGATAATTTATATTCTAAAGGCAGATTGCCGTTTTTTATAAAGGAATTAAAACCTTTGAGGTAAGCGTGAAAACTTTTTTGATATTGATTTTTATTATTTGACAGATATTTTTCCGCACTTCTTTTTGCAGCTTTTTTCAATCCGAGGGTCCTGAAATATTTATCGATTTTGACCAAATCCGGACCAAAAATTTCAGCCATTCGTCCGGATGCCAATCTTTTAAATAATTCGGTCTGAAATAATCTGTCATTGGCATAGACATATCCCAAGGCAAAATATGCGTCTTCTTCATTTTGCGCATAGATATGAGGAATGCCGTAATTGTCATAATATACTTTTACTTCTTTATTTAATCCTGCTAATGTAATATCACCATTATATACGGGTTTTGTGTTTTTGAGATAAAAGAAACCTGATATTGTCGCTATTATTATTAAAACTAATAAGGCGAGGAGTATTCGTTTAAATGTTTTCATCTGTTTATGATTTTTATCCCGAAAAAATAAAATAAATATTTATAATAAAATTTACGTTCGTTTTATTTCATTTTCATTTTTGACAAATTTAATATTGTTTTTTGGATTTTTCAAATAACTTAGGTTTTCTCTGTATTCAGACAAGTTAATTTTATGATTATTACAATTATTTTTAATTAATTATAGAAAATAGGTTTTAAAGTTTAATTTTGAATATTTATATTGACATTAGAGTAATATTATAACTCGGGTGTAATTTTTTTATCAAAATAATTCTTCCCGGGTATTTACCGTTTTTAAAATTATAGTAATGAATTTTAAATATATATTTTTGACAATAGCAGGAGTTTTTCTTTTATCTTCAAAAGCTATTTGCCAAAATATTACAGAAAATAGA
>JALSPW010000210.1 GCA_026985735.1 Saprospiraceae bacterium | reverse complement strand
ATGTTTTTTCGTAATATCAACTTGTTATAATGAGTCGGCCTGGAAAGCCAAAACTCACGAGATCAGGTCATCTGAATGTTTAGTTTTTTAGCTATTCTCCTAATTGATGCAACCTTTTCTTCTTCATTTTTTAAGTGTCCATTATGAATTACCATAAAATCTAAATCAGACTTTTTGTGCGCATCCATACGACCAAAGGATCCTGCTACTAATACTGAAAAGTTATGATTTTCACCAAATTCATTATTTAGGAATTTATTAAGCTTTTGCAGTTTTTTGTATGAATATTTCCAGCTTTTTTTAAAATGAACGTACTTTTCCCAATGAATTTGTTTGAATATTGGCTTGCTTGGGTAGCTAATTGTTTGTCTGCCACTTTGAGTAATTTTATGACGATTTACTTCATATCTATTACTATGATCTTCATTATTTTGTTCATATAATATATTTAATTCATCAGCTTTTGACTTAATTTTGCATATAATTTTGCAACTTTTACGTTTTTTTATTTGATTAGTTTCAGGATATGGCCAAGGAGGGTTACCCCATTCTTTTTCTTTCTTGTATCTTGGTATAAGATGCCAGTGGACATGCTGTACATGGTTACCTAATAATGCATAGTTTATGAGATCAGGTGAAAATGTTGCATTTAGTAAAATACCAACTTGTTTTAATTCATTATTGAATCCCCGGTATACTTCATTGTCTAAATCGTGAAATTGTTCTAAATGGCGGTTTAAAATAAACAAACACCTTCCTTTATAATATTGTTTATGGTTCAAGAATAACGAACCATATTTCATCTTAAAAATAAAAGTATAATTTGTATCAAATTCCGATAGCATATTGCAAAAAATACAGTTTTTCATTTATATACCTATAATATAAAATTATTTAATCATTTTAAACATTCAACAGTCGATCATATTTTAACACCAGAAATAAAGAAAATAAAGACACTTATGATTGATAGACCAATATAAAGAAATGAAACAGTAGGGAATTTTAATATTTTTTGAACTGCAATAAAATGTTTAAATTCTGGTTGTTTTATAGCGTTACGTGCAATTGGGTCTAATATTCTAAAATCCAATTCTTTAGTTTTAAATGAATCTTCAAATTTTTTACTATTTAAGTAGTTACTAATTTGCAATTGTCTATAAAAAAAACGTCGTTGTATCTTCCTCCAATAGGCATCAGTAAACATAAAAATAATTGGTGGAATAGCTGTAAATAACAAAAATGGATGAAGGTCAGGCTTGGAAATCACAACGGATATGGAACCAGCCCAAGTAATTATCGCCCAATTTTTTATACTATTGCCAATGTCATCTATTTTACGCACTGAGCTATCAATGATATCTAATTCCTTCTGCAGTACTTCCAAGCGAAAAGAAAATGCATCACCCATATTTTATCTCCCATTATAGTTATTTAACCTTGTCGAACGATCAAGCTCACCTGCCGCTATGGAGCGCAGCGGAATAGCGGTCAGGTGGAGCGCCTTGTTGGGCGCACCTAATTCTTTATTGCCTCATACTCAAGGCGTTGCATTGATACCTTCGATTAAATTCATTTGTTACCATATCTATATATTCCTCTCGATGAGACTCTGGAATACGAGATGTATATGGCAACCATTGAGTGCGAATCCATCCTTTGAATTTTTCACTATCATTATGAACTCTATCCTTTTTTACTAATTCTATACGCAGGACCTTAAATCCAGCCTCTATAAGCCATTCTTTGTATTCTTCCGGCGAATAGAATCCATACGGAAAAGAAAAATCCTTGAAATATTTTTTCCATTTATCATGATTTATCATATCGTGTAATATTTCAACAACTGAATTAGCATTTCCTTTGCAGCCCATTTGGACAATTACCTTTCCGTTCGGATTTAATGCCATATAAATACCTTTTAGAACAGGATGATGGTCTTTTATCCAATGGAGAGCAGCATTTGAAAACACCACTTCAAAACATTCATTAAATTCTATTTGAGTAGCATCCATATTTATAAATTTCAAATTATTGTATTTTGATTCTGGAAATTTTGAGGATGCAAACTCAATCATATCTTTTGAACTATCTATCCCAATTACTTTGCCATCTGGAACAAACTCTGATATTAATTTTGCAGCAATTCCCGGACAGGGCTCAAACGACGCAATAGCGTGATGTATTAAAATAGGTTTCGTAAACATTTTGAAAAATAATGCAAAATATTCAAATT
>JALSPW010000209.1 GCA_026985735.1 Saprospiraceae bacterium | reverse complement strand
CTTTATCTTTGTGTCCTGCCGGAGATTCGTCATTAAATAACCGATCATATAATCTGATTTCCAAAGGAATTGCATTTTCGATATTTACCCAATGAATAGTGCTTTTTACTTTGATTCCGGATGTGTCGGGATATCCGCTTTTGCTATCGGGATGATATGTGCAGTATATTTCAATCACATTTCCGTTTTCATCAAGTTTATAGTCATCGCAAGTGATTTTATAAGCATTTTTAAGTCTAACACTCCGTCCGGGTCCAAGACGGAAAAATTTCTTTGGAGGATCAATCATAAAATCAGATTTTTCTATATAGATTTCTTTGCTGAAAGGAATTTTTCTGGTACCTGAATTTTCATCCTCGGGATTATTATCGATATCAAACCATTCTGTTTGGTTATCCGGATAATTTGTTATAATCAATTTTACCGGTTTCATAACAACCATCCTTCTCAATGCTATTTTATTGAGATGTTCCCGTACTGAAAATTCCAATAATGCAACATCGACTATATTTTCTCTTTTGGCAACTCCTATCCGGTTGCAAAAATTTCTTATTGCTTGTGCCGTATATCCTCTTCTTCTCATCCCTGAGATAGTAGGCATTCTTGGATCATCCCAGCCATGTACTTTCTTTTCTTCGACCAATTGCAGAAGTTTCCTCTTGCTCATTATTGTATATGTGAGGTTCAACCTGGCAAATTCTATCTGTCTGGAAGGAAAAATTTCCAGTTTTTCTATGAACCAATTGTATAATGGTCTGTGTGTTTCAAATTCAAGTGTGCAAATAGAATGTGTGATTTGTTCAATTGAATCAGATTGCCCATGAGCAAAATCATACATTGGATAAATTTTCCATTTGTCTTCGGTTCGATGATGAAAGGCATTTTTTATTCTGTACATGATGGGATCCCTAAGATGCATATTAGGTGAAGACATATCTATTTTAGCCCTTAGCACCCTTGAGCCATCTTCAAATTCCCCTTTCTTCATTTTTTCGAATAGCTCCAGATTTTCTTCAACACTTCTGTTTCTGTTTGGACTTTCTATACCCGGTTTTGTCGGAGTACCTCTCATTTCTTTTATTTCTTCTATTGAAGAATCATCTACATAAGCCAAACCTTTTTTTATAAGCTTTTGTGCAAATTCATAAAGTTGATCAAAATAATCGGAAGCATAACGCTCTTTGCCATTCCATTCATACCCTAACCAGTGGATGTCATTGATGATTGATTCCACATATTCGATATCTTCCACCATCGGATTGGTATCGTCAAAACGCAAGTTTGTTTTTCCTCCATATTTTTGTGATAATCCGAAATTTAAAACAATGGATTTAGCATGTCCAATATGTAAATAACCATTAGGCTCGGGAGGAAATCGAGTTATAATTTCCTTGTATTTTCCGGATTTAAGATCCTCTTCTATTATTTGCTCTATAAAATTTAACGATTTTGTTTCTTCAGGCATATATCGATTATTAATAACTAAAAGTGCAAATGTAAATATTTAGATTGGAAATAACCTGCAATAATAGAAGATATTTATTATTACATTCTTTCCGGCATTTTGATTCCTAATAGATTCATTGCATCTTCAAGAATATCAGCTACCATATTCGAAAGCGCAATTCTGAAATTTTTTGCTTCTATGTTTTTAGCGCCTAAAACCCGTATTTCAGAGTAAAATTTATGATATTTTTTAGCAAGATCATAAGCAAAGTTTGCTATTAATGAAGGTTCCAATTCATTAGCTGCTTGTTGTATTATATCGGGATATCCAGATAATGTGCTAATCAATGATTTTTCATATTTATTTATCTCTTTATAGTTATCGAAGTTTTTTGTCTCTGTTTTTTCAGTCTTTCTCAATATTGATTTTATTCTTACAAATGCATTTTGAATATAGGGTCCTGTTTGCCCCTGTAGATCTACACTTTCTTCAGGATTAAAAATCATTCTTCTTTTCGGATTAACTTTTAGAATAAAGAATTTAAGAGCTGCCATTCCGATTTTTTCATATATTTCACCCCTTTCTTCTTTTGTTGTATTTTCCAACTCGCCTCTTTCTTTTGCTGATTTTTCAGCTTCATTTATGACTTCTGCTATAAGATCATCTGCATCTACAACCTTCCCTTCACGAGATTTCATTTTTCCAGTGGGTAACTCCACCATTCCGTAAGAAAGATGATACATATCTCTTGCATAAGGTCTTTCAAGACGCTTCATTATTTCAAAAAGCACTTTAAAATGATATTCCTGTTCGTCACCAACGACATATATCATTTTTTCCGTTCCGAAATCCTTAAATCTAAGATCAGCGGTACCCATATCCTGAGTGATATATACGGATGTGCCATCACTTCTCAGTACCAGCTTCTTGTCCATTCCGGCATCTTCAAGATTGATCCAAACACTGCCGTCACTTTGTTTATAAAAAACCGATTTTCTCAATCCTTCATCTACAATGGATTTCCCTGATTGATATGTTTGAGATTCAAAATATGATTTATCAAAATATACACCGAGTTTGTCAAATGTCTCCTCAAAGCCTTGCAATACCCAACCATTCATCATTTCCCACAATTTTATCACTTCTTCGTCTTTTTGCTCCCATTTCAAAAGCATCTCCCTTGCTTCCGCTCCTAAAATACTGAACTTATTGAAATATTCGTTTTTATAGTTATTAAAAAATTTTTCTTTTGAAATCTCTTTGCCATTTTCTTTATAAATGTCTAAAGCTATGTCTGAATTTTGCCATTCCAAGTATTCATCATTAAATTTTTTATCGAACAACACATAAAAATCCCCTACAAGAAAATCTCCTTTTTTACCGGATGATTCAGGAGTGACACCTTTACCCCATTTTTGCCATGCCAACATGCTTTTGCAAATAGCAATACCCCGGTCATTTACTATTTGGGTTTTTATAACATCATAACCGGCTTTTTCCAGTACTTGAGAAACCGACCATCCTAAAAGTATATTTCTTATATGTCCGAGATGCAAGGGTTTATTGGTATTAGGGGAAGAATACTCTACCATCACTTTTTTGCTTTTATGTTCTCCTTTCCCATAATTTTGATTACTAATCATTTCATTTAAAGAAGTATGCCAGTACTTATCGGTAAAACTTAAATTCAGAAAACCCTTTATTACGTTGTAATCTTCGATAATTTCCAAGTTGTTCTTTAGATAATCGCCTATGATTTCAGCAGCATCTTCCGGTTTTTTTCCGAAATACCTGGCTAAAGGAAATGCTAATAAAGTGTAATCACCTTCAAATTCTTTTTTGGTGGGTGTCAATGTCAAAGATTCCGCTTGTATGTCCTTGCCTGTCAAAATATTAATTGCTTCTGATATATCTTTTTTTAATTTATACATTTCATTCATATACTTGCCGAGTAGTTTTATCTTGTTTTAAAAATAATCGCAAATGTACATAAATTCAGAATAACTGCCCCTACACAAAGAAAAAGTTTTATAATTGATAAAGCATTAAGACAAATAATGAAATTATGAATTACTGTCGATTTAAGACCAAAGTAGAGACAATCATATTCCCGAAGGGTCAGTTGTCCTGATATTATAATAAATCATTAAATTTCAATTCGGGATATTCTTTATTGAAATCAAATATTTCTTTTTTGAGATTTGCAAGAAAAGATTTATGCAATTCCGATTCGGGATTGATTGGGTGATGTTCTAGAGATTTTGTGATTTTTTCAATTTTTTCAATGATTTCCATAGTACTTTTATCGAAAAATGTACCGGCAAATTTTTCCCAGATATAATCAATTGCAGTTGGAGAAGGATGAACCAAATCTTCATTATAAAATCTATAATCCCTCAAGTCATCCAATAGCAATTCATAAGAGGGGAAATAATAACAATCGTTTAAGGAAAGAATTTTTTCTATAGCCAATAGTAAAACAGCTTTTGATCTTTGATTTTCTATTAAACCATCTTTGATATGCCTTACAGGACTCACTGTAAAAATGATTTTGAGATCAGGATTCATTTGTTTCAAATCAGCAATGGTATCAGTCATCAAATTTACAATTTCAGAAAGCTCCAAACGTATTTTAGTAAAGAATCCGGAAGGGAATTTGTGATTATTGGCAACAATCTCATCTGTGTCATTTCTTTTATAGACAATTGCAGTACCAAAAGTTAAAAATATGACGGAAGCCTTTGATGTATAATCTCTTAATGAGTCAATGAAAATAATTGATTTGTCAATGACCTCATCCGGATTGATACCGGACATATCACCATGAAAATCAAAATGATGCCAAAGTCCATTAAGTTGAATCAATTCTGATTTGTCCGGATATTGTTGGGATATTGCTCTATTGATAATTTTCGAAATGGAAACCGGATTATAGATTATTCCAAACGGATTGCATAAAACATCAAATTTATACCGGTACATTTTTTGAGCGATATTTTCCGTAAAGCATGAACCCAAAAATACAAGTTTGTCATTGTGACTGATCTTGACAGGATTATTGATATTTTTAATCTCAGTTCTGAATTTCATCCGTTAATTTTAGGCGTTTTTATAATCATAAATTAGTATTACCGGATTAAAAAATCCTACCTTGACAATCACACCATTCGCCAATCAATTGCAAAAGTATATAAAAACCGGCATCTATCCGAACTATTTTTAATAAAAAGAGTTATAGATAGTGTCAGTCTATTAGGTACATGGTTTTATAAAAAAAGCTATTTTATAAAATTATTAAATTTTAATGATTTTATGGACAGACACTAAATAAATTATGGACATTAAATAAATATTCAGTCAATGTTTAATTTTAAAAAAAAAGAAGTTGAAAAAAAAACTGCTCCGATATTGATTTATACGGAACAAACGCCCAATCCGGATACTCTTAAATTTGTCACAAGCAGAATCCTTTTTGATGGAATGGGGGACTTTTCATCTATTGAAACAGCTGAGGAATGGAGTCCCTTCGCAACTGAATTGTATAATTTTCCTTATGTGAAAAATATAGTAATTAATAAAAATTTTGTTTCAATTGACAAAGATCCTAATTCTAATTGGAGGGAAATTATGTTTGAAATTAAGGATTTTATTAAAAAATATTTGGAAGAAGGGAAAGTAATAGTGAAAAACGGATATAAAGAAATGCTTGAGGCCGAATGGCAGAGGAAAAAGGAATCGGGAGAAATTGGAGATATAGAGGAAAAAATTGCAGAGATAATAGACCAACATGTAAAACCTTGGATAGAACAGGACGGAGGCGGAATTGAATATTTAGGCTTTAAAAACGGAGTCGTTACGGTTAGATTATATGGAGCTTGTTCTACATGTTCATCAGCTACCGTGACATTAAAAGCCGGGGTAGAGCAGATCTTGAAGAGTATGGTACCCGATGTAAAGGAAGTGGTTCAGGATTTTGGATATTAAAAAAATATAATAAATTATTATATATTTAAAATATTTTTATGTACCTTTGTTGTTCAAGAAAATTATTAATTATTAAAATCAATGTTATGAAAATCAAATCATTATTATTCGTACTGTCAATTTTGATGGTAGGTGCTCTTTCAATGCAGAGCTGTAAAAAAGCAAAAGAGGCTGCTGATACTACAAAAGAAGCGGTAAAAGATGCTGCAGGAACTACAAAAGAAGCGGTAAAAGATGCTGCAGAAGCTACCAAAGAAGTTGTTGATAGTGTGGCTGCAAAAACAGGTGAAGCTGTCGAGAAAGCTGCAGATGCAACAAAAGAAGCAGCTAAAGATGTAAAAGAAGCGGTAAAAGGAGAAAAGAAAGATGGCAAATGTGGTGAAGGCAAATGTGGTGAAGGAAAATGTGGAGGAGGAAAGTAAAAAGAAGAATACTCTAAAATAAAAAGGGCAACTACAAAAATAGTTGCCTTTTTTTATTTATATGGTGAGATCCTAAAATAAAGACAAACGATGAATTTAATTATGAATGGTGAATTACAAAGCCGGCTTTGAAGTCATGCTATCGCATGCTTTCAAGTCCTAACTTACGTCTCTATTTTTAATGTTTCTAATAAATTTGAAACGCCTTTTAAAGAGTGAGGTAACCTTTAAAAGGCGTCGTAAATTTATTTGCGACAAAACAAGAATGACAAATACTGTTGGTTGCTGCCATTTTGAACCTATCCGTATCTATTGGCAAAGTCAGAGAGCTATTGAATAAAAAAATAACATAAATATCTATTTATTTACCGGTATGCTCCACGACAAATTTGCAAACAGCACTTTTCTTTTTCTCATTGATTACCTGCATAAAATATACACCCGGTTTTAATTCCGAAATATCTATATGTGAAATATTTTCCGCTTTACCTTTGGCTATTTTATTGCCTTGAGTATCTATGATATTCCATTCTGTTGCTTTGGCGATTCCCGGTAATTCAACATTTATATATGTAGATGCGGGATTTGGAAAAACTACTATACCTTCATCATAGCTATAGTCTTTTATGACTTCTCCCGTACTTGTGACGTAGTCCGATTCAGTAAGGATCAAGTGCAAGGTGTCCTTTGTGCCGCATCCAGGTTCAAAACATCCCATACTGTCCACACGTATCAGCCACATGTGCTCCGCATTGTTCCATTCGCCATTCCTATCCCATAGTTCACCACCGCATATTATGTCTCCGTTATCCTCTTCCTGAATATCAAAAAAATCATTATATTTACAATCAAAATTTTTATCTTCGTATATTTTCTGCCATAGCAGTTTGCCTTCAGGGCTATATCTCATCAATAAAGCCCACGCTTTTCTATCTTTCAACTCGTGATAAAGTCCGGCAGCCAAATAATCTCCGTTTTTTGCTTCTTTCAATTTAAATGTATTGTATTGAGGGCCAAATGTCTTGCCTTTTGACCTTAATGTCCATAATGTATCCGACCACATTATATCTCCATCTCCTGTCAATCCATACAGTGTAACTGGCCATGTGCTGTACTTTCTGAATTTTGCCCACCCTATTTCACCTTTGTCTAGCATAGTTTCCGTATCTAAGCTCCAGGTTAGAAAAATATTGCCGTTTTTCCCAACCGTAACATCCGGATAATTATAAAAATCACTGCATGTATTGAATACCCTCTGCCATAGGACATTCAAATCCTCATCAAATTTAAATAATATCGCCCGGAAACCATCGTGATTCAGAGCAGTAAACACCGCTACGAAATTGCCGTCGGGAGACCGTGCTACTCCATGAACCGAAATATCATTCCCAGGCAATGCAACATCTTTAAATCTTTCCTCTTTTATTATCTTTCCTTTTTTATCCGATTTTATTACGACCATCTCAGCATCATTCTTATCGTTAAAAACAAAAGTATTACCTAGTATATACAAATAATCATCTTTAGTTAACATGCCTCGGGCATATGTTTGTATTGGAAAATGAAAAGTAAAATAATCTATACTATCTCCTTGCAGATTAGTTTTATATACTTGCCATCTACCCAAAGTATCCCATGCATTATAACCTAATACATATAAAGTGTCATTAATATCAAGTAGTGCTCCATGTGCAGCAAGCCAATTACTGTTTAAATAATATTTAGTATATTTTATATCTCTGTTTTTATCTAAAATAGTGATGTAATCACAATATTTTGACACTTGGTTTTGAGGATCCCAGATTCCTTTGCATAAAAGGAAAAATTTATTATCTTTAAATAATAATTCAAATATATATTCATTACCCCCTATAATATTGTAAACGCGACCATAAGATTGTGCTAAAATATTGCAGGAGTATAATATCACCAATTGGATTATTAATAATCGTATTAATTTGTTCATCATATATATGTTTTATAAAATAGGGATTGAGAAAATCCCCAATCCCTATATGAAAAATATCTATTTATTTACCGGTATGATTTATTACTAATCTATCTCTATATTTCACTTCGCCCAAGTCATCTTTGAGTATCAACATATAAACTCCATCGGGATAGGCAGAGACATCTATCATCTCGGATTGTCCTTTGGACAATACAGCGGTACTTTCATACAATTTCTTGCCGTATAAATCAAACAATAATAGATGAGATACGGATTTGCCTTTCCCTTTATACTGCAATCTAAAGTTATCTGTTGCGGGATTTGGAAATACACTATATGTTTCAAAATCATTCTCAACTGATTCTACTTTGCTGATTTCCGGCTTTACTTCATAAGGTATATACCAATAGTGAGGCAAGATCTCTCCGGTTGCAAGATAATACAGTGCTCTGGCGTTTGCAGATTCGGGAGTATGTTTTTTTGCTTCTTCCAACAATGTATTCATTTCTGCATCGGTAAATGCGAAACTGCCATCCAAAATATTACCTGTAGTATCACTATAATATCGCAATCCGATTCTCTGAATATTTACAAACGATTGTTTACTTACTCGCTCCAATGAATCCAATTCGTTATTTTTTACCGGATTTGATAATGTTAATTCTATAACATCCAACATCGAATCAGCTTTGGCATATTGCTTTGTTGTCATATAAACCCCATATAGTTTTTTTTGAAAAAACCATCTGTCACAGGCATTTTTTAATATGCTTTCTATATCAATCCACTGAATACTCACTCCGGCAATACTATAAAAATAGTACAAATAAGCCACCATTTTTCTTTTTTCCGCCATTAGCTTTTTCTTATTAACATAGCTCGGATTGTTATCATACTGCGACAGTAATATACAGTATTTTTGAATACTTGTTGTCAAAGTATCTTCCGCTACAGGATCTATGACGGTATTACTATTACATATATCACTAAAATTATTTGTTGAATGATTTTTCCAATCCGCAGGAATATGAACCGGATCGGTATGTGGGATTGGTATAGAAGGCAGCCAGTAGGTAAACTTATCGCAATTGCCATAAATGGAAATATCACCTCCATTATCGCTAAAATAGTTTAAAGCGGGAGTTTCATAACTTCCAATGTTATCATCAAGATCCCCTTGCCTGTATATGACATCACTCCAGGAAGTGTAATTAAAATGATTGGAGGTAAATGAAGTCATCCCATTTTGGTAATGAAATTGCATTCCACTTTGGGGAAACCATAAATCATTGCATCTGACTTTATTGATATGGTCATTGCTGCTTGAATTTACAATAATATTATAGTCACCGGAATTTAAACCGTTTCCTTTAATTTCAAAATGATTATAACCAACTGCGTAAATGCAGAATTCATTTCCTGTAAATGAATTATCAAATACTTTTGCGCTTGTAGGGTTTTCATAACCATTCATATCTATTGCGGTTTCGCATTCTTCGAAATAATTTCCATCGGAGATTTCAAGAGTTTCGTTTAAGCCGCTTTCAAAAGAAACTTTGGCGGAGATACCGTAGACACAATTGATAAAATCATTATAATCATGTGCTGAAAAAGAAGCATCGAAAGAGTTTATTCCTGCACCGGTGTGATTATTGAAATCATTTGA
>JALSPW010000208.1 GCA_026985735.1 Saprospiraceae bacterium | reverse complement strand
TTTGGATATTAACACAGTTCATTCCGACAGAGCGAGTGTGCGAGCGACGAGGAATCTCATTTATCATTAACTTGCGATAGCTATCGGAATAAGCATTAATAAAAGAGATTCTTCTTCCGATAGTTATCGGGAGACAGAATCGCTCATACTCCACAAAAGCTTCAAACAGCAGACAGTTTTACGTTTCATTCACTTCAAATTTTACGAAAAATCCTCGTATGCCGATAAGGCTTTCAAAGCTCACCTCTATGAGAGGGGTTGGGGGTGTGTTAATACAATTTTTCCATCATTTTTTTACAACTCATTATAAATCAAAATATTAATTTTGTTTAAAAAAATATCTATGACGAAATTAATGTTTAAAAAATAAAAAATATGCTTCATATACATTTAGGATAATATCAATTGGACGATAAAACAAAGAGAAATAATTTAAAAAGGGCAGCAAAATATTGCTACCCTTTTTATACAAAAAATCAAATCAACTATTTTTTTATGATTTTAAATACTTCGGTTTTATTATCCACACTTACTTGAACAAAATAAACACCCTTATTATATTTTTGCAAATCAACCTGACAATTGTTTACCTCGGGTTTTAGATGTAAAATAAGTTTACCTGTCATATCCATTACAGATACTTCATCAATAATATTTTCTGCATTTATATTTAAAGTATTTTGAACAGGGTTCGGATAATAATTCAATCCTTCTATTCCCGCATCATTAATAGCAGAAGTTTGAGACTCAATGGTCATAGTAAACGGTCCTTCCATTTGATCTGACCATTTGGTATAATGTGCTATATTTACCAAATAAACCGTTCCTGCAACACTTGTAAAGGTTAGAGATTCTGCTCCACCTGCACCGTGAACATCGGTTCTGGCAACACAATTCAACACGCCACAACCTCCGTCATACACACTGATTTCATTATCCCAACCATCGGGGTCTGCTGTTATTGTAATATCATTACCATCTCCGGTAAATGTATACCAAACACCATCATTTGTTCCATTTGAACAACCGCCTTGCAAAACTCCACCGGTTGCAAAAGTAGCATCTTGATATACCGAATAAGGAAGTGATGGAATTTGAATTGCATTAGCACAATCGTCATTAGGAACAGGTTCATAAACTTCCATACTTATATCAAAATCACCTTCATCTCCGGCATCATGCCAAAGTTGAATATAATATGTATTTCCGGAAGTCAATCCCATAAACGGATGGAAAAAATAAGAATCATCACAAGCTATTTCCGAGCCACCACAAGCATCATATAGAGCTACTTTTAAGTTTTTGGCAACATCATCTCTTGTTATTAAAACGACATCAGTTACGTTGTTGGGCACGGTAAATTTAAAAAAGATATCTTTTACCACACCCGAAGCACAGCTGGGAGTAACAGTTCCATCCGTAGCAATAGTAGTATCTGCATGATATTCATTTCCAGCTGAAGATGCAGCGGGGAAGACAGGTAAATTTATAGCACCTGAACAATCATCATTCATAAGTGAAGGAACTTTTTCCAAAGCAATGCTAAAACTTCCACGCACCGATGCAAAATCATCATGCCATACTTGCAAATAATATTGTTGATTAGGATTTAAGCCTTGTATAATATGTTCGGAATCTCTTCCTTGACAATCCAAAGCAGTGCCACCGCAAGTATCATATACAGCTATTTCAATTTTATCTCCTCTGTCTCCACCGGTTAAAACTTTAACGGAAGTTTCTCCTGCAGGTACTAAGAATGTATACCATAAGTCAAGGTTTGTGCCGTAAGTATCACAAGAAGGATGTACTCCGGTATCAATAGCAAAATTCGTATCTTGGGAAACTTCATGGCCGACAGATTGTCCTGCTCCGTAAATCATTAATGGCATTGCCCCCGAGCAATCATTATTTGGGTAAGTAGTATGAAAACTAAAAGGTCCAACAGCGTCGGAATACTCATTGTTACCACAATTGGAACGCATATAAATTTCATAATCTGTAGCTTCGGTTAAACCTGTAATTTGATATGAAGTAGATCCATTGACTTGTACGGCGGAAGAAAAATCAGGAGTAAATCCGGGCGCTCCCCAAACTATTTCCCAATCGGTTTCCGTTCCACCGGCTGACCAAGATACATCTACACCGGTATTTGTAATATTACTTAAAGATACATTTGTAGGTGCGATACAAGGAGCATCTTCAATCGTCACATCATCTACATACCATTCGGATGCATAATCCCCTTTATATT
>JALSPW010000207.1 GCA_026985735.1 Saprospiraceae bacterium | reverse complement strand
TTTTTTTGATATGGACAAATTTAGTAATAAAACTTTAAATGTTTTCATAATAAAATTATAAAAAAATACAGCCGGAAAAAATCCCGGCTGTATAAAAAAATCGGATTTTATAATTTAAAATCTAATGATATTGGAACCCCAAGTAAAACCACTACCGAATGCAGCAAGAACAACAAGATCTCCTCTTTTTATTCTTCCTTGTTCCCAAGCTTCGGTCAAAGCAATGGGAATAGAGGCAGCGGTAGTATTTCCGTATTTTTGGATGTTGTTCATAATTTGTTCATCTTTCATTCCCAATCTTTTTTGAACAAATTGAGAAATCCTCAAATTGGCTTGATGGGGAATTAACAAATTTATGTCTTGTGGAGTTAAATTATTGGCATTTAAACCTTCCATTATAGCTTCGGGGAAGCGAGTAACGGCGTGTTTGAAAACAAAATTACCGTTCATATAGGGATAATAAGTAAAATCATCTTCGGGCCAATTTTCTACCAATTCTTTTGGCGGGTGAATTCCTCCCGGCACTAAATTTGTCAATTCCTTTGCATATTTTCCTTCGGAATGTAAATGGCTGGAAAGAATGTTGCTATTGTCATTCTCATCTTCATTACGACTTAATACCAAAGCACCTGCTCCGTCACCGAATATTACAGCTATTCCTCGTCCGCGAGTAGAAAGATCCAATCCGGTGGATTGAACTTCCGAACCTATGACCAATATATTTTTATACATTCCGGTTTTGATAAATTGGTCTGCGGTTGCCAAAGCATAAACAAATCCCGAACATTGATTTCTAACATCAAGCGCCGGTATGGTATCGCAACCTAATTGTTCTTGCACCAAAACACCTGAGCCCGGGAAATAATAATCCGGGCTCAAAGTGGCAAATACAATCATATCTATATCTTTTGGGGTCAGACCTGCTCTTTCCAAAGCAATTTTAGCAGCGGCAGTTCCCATGGATGAAGTAGTGTTTCCATCTCCGGTTTGCACCCAATGTCTTTCTTCTATTCCTGTGCGCTCACGTATCCAAGCATCATTGGTATCCATATATTTGGTGAGTTCTTCATTTTTCACAATACGCTTGGGAACATACATCCCCATTCCTGTTATTTTGGATTTATACATATAGTTGAGTTTTTGGTTGGTAATTTAAAAAATGTTTTGATTTTATCCGTTAAATCTTTCGTACATAATATTTGTAAGCAAATCAAAATTTTCCGTCAATTGATTAATAATTAAATTGGCAGTTAAAGCGTGAACTTTTGATTTTAAAGTTAATGTTTTTCTAACTTTACCGTAACTGTCTTTAATCATATCGATATATAATTGAACTCCTTCATCTGTTTTTAAATTCGGATCGTTTTGAGCGGCGTCCGTTAGTAGTTTTATGATATCATAAAGTTTGGTTTTGGTGTCTTCAAAACGTGTAGGAATTTCAGAATTTCTCATTTTTACTTTATTAGCCATATAATACAGCAAGAGTTTTTGTGATAACATCCTACCGTCAGAACTGGCTTTTAGATACCTAACGGATTTTTGTTTGGTTGATTGAAGGACTAAGTTGGTAATATTATCTATCTCACCTACCATTTTCTCACTATAATTTAAAACTTTGGAAGCAGCTACTGCATCATATTTTTTTCTTAAAATTCGATCCATCATCATCCAAGAGAGTCCTAATTTTTGAAGTTCTATTTCAATCTCGTCGTTAGGTGAATTATTGGTTAATTCAACTAAGGTTTCTTGAAATTGAGCTTTATCATCTTCATATTCTTTCAGTAATTTTTTGTTATTAGGGAGAACTCCTGTCATAATATAGTTTTTAGCTATTCTAACCGTTAGCATTTTCAATTCTTCATTTTTAATAACAAAATCTTGGATGCTATTGATTTGAGCTTGTGTAGCTGTTAAACTTAAAATTGTAAACAGCATCAAAAAATAATTCTTCATTTTCATATTAGTATAATTTAAATTGCAAATTTATAATTTTTTTATTATTTTATTAACATAAATATTGTTTAGACTATAATGTTAATTTTTAGTAAACATATAAGTTGATTTTTTTCTTTTCTCCTTCCGGTTTTTTTGCATTAGTAACTTTTTTTCCGTTCAGAGCTTTAATGTATAAAAATATAGCTTTGAGTTCTTCGGGTGTAATATAATCTTTAAAGGCCATCATCATTGTTCCTTTTTTTCCATCTTTTATTACGTTAAATAAGTCTTCTTCACTATTAACATATTTCCAATAATTATCGGTCAGATTAGGTCCTAAA
>JALSPW010000206.1 GCA_026985735.1 Saprospiraceae bacterium | reverse complement strand
TTTAATTTTAATTTTAATTTTGGTGATGATATAATTATTTATTTGGTAAAAGCAAAGATTGTGATCTGACGAGTTATTTGAAAAGCCTACCTGATCCGGAAGAAAATCGCTAGTGTGGCGGTTTTGAAAAATACGTAAAAGGGATGACAATAATATAGTTTTTTGGAAGGTATGAGTTGGGGAAGCGATTGGTGTGGATACCAAATGGTCACCTTCTCTGCTGCTTTGTTTCTACTAAAGCAGGAGAGGAATTAATCTTAATCAAAAAACAAAAAAGCCATGAAAAATAATTTATTGTTTAGTGTTATGCTTTTTTTACTGGGTCTAGGCAGTATGAATTCCCAAGACTTATATAGATTTGTGCCCATTAAATTTTTGGATTATACCCCAAAGTGGTTTTTTTACGTAGAGGATAGTACAGCAATAGGAGAATCAGCAATGTATAAAAATGACTATGTCAATATGTTTTCCCATGTCAAAAGTATTATTCGTGATAATTATTTATATAGCTTATACAGAACAAGATTAAAGTGTTCAATAGATGGTTTATATATTGAAAAACGAGATATCAACACCGGAAAAAAAGAGTGGTCATATATTCACGACCTAAGAGACGGTGGAAACAATGAGATTCCTGATGGAATGGTTTTTAATAAAAACGGTCAATTAGAAATTGTAGGTTATAGGTCACTTGAAAGAACATTATGGTCAAACTGGCCACCAAAAGAAAAAAAACTAACAATAAGGATATTAGATCCCGAGACAGGACAATTAGTTGATTCTTCTTTTGCTGATATTAATGATACTTTAGCAGTAATAATTAATAAATCTTACCAGTTATTCAAATCGGATTCTTCTAGCAACTTAGATTCTGCAACTTACCAGTATATTATGCGCAATAGTAGAAAATATGGATACAATAAAGTTAAATCTTATTTGCTTGATTCTAAAGGTTATAGATTGGAAGAAAAAGTTACCATATTTGATAGTATCTATGAGTATTTAGAGAAAGAGCCATTTTCTCTATTGGAAGATAATACATTTATTTCTACGCGACATGTCTTTAATAATATAAATAAAATTGACTCTAATTACCAATACAGGTATTTTATTGACAAATATGATAGGGATTTGAATATATTGAATAGTGCAGAAATAACTGATATTTTTAATGCAAAGAATAGTTATAGAATAACTAAAGAATATGTTGATAACGATTTGATAATATTCAAATATATCAATGAACCGGAATTTTTTAAGTGGAAAGTTTATTATTATATTTTTGATCACTATGGCAATTTGTTGGACTCTATCAATATTTACACAAAAGAAGCTGTTGATCTAACCGGAACAATACAACGAATATCACAAAATGAATTCCTAATTGCCGGTGTGAATTATCATGCAGTAGATAAGGATTTTACATTGTATTTTTATAAGAAAAAAATAGGAGAACCTATGAGAATGGTAAAAAAGATAAAGGTAGGAGGTTTGGATATTTATTATGCATCGAATCATTATTATCCTTATATTCGAAAAATAAAAATTTTAGAAAACGGGGATTTCCTAATCATCGGGAGAAGTGGGCCTAAAATAGATGGCAATGGCTCTCCTATATGGCCTTTTGTGATGTATGTTCCTGCCAAAGATCTGGAAGGAAATGTGGCGATAGAAGAAACCAAAAGCCAATCACGAAAAATGAAATTTGAAATCTACCCTAACCCTTCAAAACAAAAAATAAATATTAGTTTTGAAGATTCATTTACAGGTGATGTAGAAATAGTAGATGAAATGGGTAGAATTGTAATAGGTAACAATATAATTGACAAAAGAAAGGTACAATTAGACATTTCTAATTTATCCGCCGGTTTTTATTTTATTAAGGCTATGAGTAAAAACACAATATATAAATCAGCAGGATTTTTGGTAGAATAAGGATGAAATGCTCAAGAGGGTGTTTATATTGGATGACTATATAAAAATAAACAATATTAAGATTTATGATATGCTTAGTAGATTGGTGATAAATGAGAATATTCAGGCTAATCATATACAGACAATAAACGTCCATGCATTAATTCCGGGAATTTATTCCATTGAAGCTATTGGCGTCAATGATAAAGTTGAATCCGGCAGATTTGTAAGAGAATGATAGCTGTGGTAAAGTTCAAAGGACAAAGTTCAAAGTTCAAAGGATGAGGTCTCATAAAAATGGTTGACAAAAACATGTGAACCGTGAACGTATTGTTTAAAAATTTCATTTGGTTAATAAAATAATTAA
>JALSPW010000205.1 GCA_026985735.1 Saprospiraceae bacterium | reverse complement strand
GTTAAAGATGAGTTAGGCGAAGGGGGAGAATAAAATGTTCTGGAGTGCAATTGTTGGCGGCCTCAAAGTTTTAACGTTTTGGGAAGTATATGTAGCTGCTCTTATATTCACCATTATTTTAATAGGCCCCATGTTTATTTTCGGATTAATTGGAGAAAAAAATGAGGCTGTTGGCTGTCTTGGCAGCATGTTGATCGCACCAGTATTTCAGGCGCTTGCAACTATTATATTTGTATTTACTCTGTTCCCAATATTATTAGAATTCTCTAGTGATGCAGCTTGGCTATTTCCATGGAAAATTTTATTGTCGAGCCCATGGTCCATGATAAAGGCATCATTTATTATTGTCTTTGTAACAATAGCCCTCGCATTCATTCCATTTCTCGGTCAAATTCAGTCATTACAAACTTTTGCTTCTGGTGCCATTTCACTGGTTATGGTTCTTGGTATTCTTCATTCAGCGTATCCCAATATCCCAGTTGAAAAAATCCAAATCATACCAGGCTTTCTCACAATAATTGGTTTCTTGGTTATCGCAGGTGTCGTATCCTGGGCTTCAACTATGCTGGTAGCGCTCATAGCAACGGCGTTGGGAGATAAAGCAGAAGATTATATGATGTTAATTGCTATTCCACTGGAGGGAGTATTGGGTTTTATCCCTGTATTTATTTACGGAGCATATATTGGTCAACAACTTATGCACGCTATGTAACAATATGAAATAAAGGAACAAGATCGCCTAACCAGGCGCTGCAGGTGACCGCCAATCCGCTGCGCTTCTTGGCGGCACCTGAGCTTTGTCGTTGTGTGGCAATTGACTATAGGAGCCAAGAATGAAAATCAAAAAAATTAGATTAAATAATTTTAGAATTTATCAAGAAGAAACAACTATTGATTTTAAAGATTTGACAGTATTTGTTGGGAAAAATGATATTGGAAAATCAACAATTTTAGAAGCATTAGATATTTTCTTTAACGAGAACAAAGGTGTAATTAAGATTGAAAAAGATGATATAAACAAAAGAAATAGCGAGAGAGGAAATACAGAAATAACAATTTCTGTTGTTTTTGAAGATCTCCCTGGTGCTTTAACGATAGATGCAACTAATCCGACTACTCTTTCAGATGAATATCTCTTGAATCGTGACGGAGATTTAGAAATAATAAAAAAATACCCAAATGCTGGGAAAGAAAAGGTTTTTATAAAAGCATATCATCCTACAAATCCTTCTTGTTCTGATTTATTATCAAAAAAGATTACAGAATTAAGGAGAATTCTTGACGACAATGGTATTGAATGCGAAGACAAAACAAGAAGTGCTGTTATTAGAAGTGCAATTTGGGGTCATTTTTCAGATGACTTGCAATTTAATGATGTTGAAATAGATGTAACAAAAGAGGATGCAAAAAATATATGGAATCAACTTAAGAATTATATGCCTCTTTATGCTTTATTTCAATCAGATAGAAAAAATAGTGATGGGGATAGCGAAGTTCAGGACCCGCTAAAAGAAGCGGTTAGGCAAATACTAAATAATGAAGAACTTAGAAGAAAATTCAATGAAATAGCTACGGAAGTTAGAGGTAAATTGGAAGAAGTTGCCAATAGAACATTAGATAAATTAAGAGAAATGAATCCTGATGTTGCAAATAGCTTGAATCCTGTAATTCCTCCAGCAGAAAATTTAAAGTGGGCAGATGTCTTTAAAAATGTTAAGATTTCCGGAGATGAAGATATTCCTATTAATAAAAGAGGTAGCGGAATAAAAAGATTAATCCTTCTTAACTTTTTTAGGGCTGAAGCTGAAAGAAGGCAACAAGAAAGTAATGTTCCGAATATTATTTATGCAATTGAAGAGCCAGAGACATCACAACATCCAGAGCATCAAAGAAAATTAATCGAAGCTTTTAAAGCATTGTCAAATACCGATAATACTCAAATCATACTTACAACTCATAGTCCTGCAATTGTAAAATTATTAAATTTTGATGACTTAATACTTCTGAAAGAAGAAAATGGACGAATAAATGTTATTCAAGTAGAAAGACATAATTTGCCTTATCCATCATTAAATGAGGTAAATTTTCTTGCTTTTGGAGAGTCAAATGAAGAATATCACAATGAATTATATGGTTATATTGAAATTGAAGGTAAATTAAATGATTTTAGGAATGGAAGAGAAACTATTAATTATATTTGGATGAATAGAGATGGAAGTCCTGGCAAAACAATAGATATAACACTAACTGAATACATTAGACATCAAATTCATCATCCAGAGA
>JALSPW010000204.1 GCA_026985735.1 Saprospiraceae bacterium | reverse complement strand
GCCAATGGAGTCGGGCAATGTGGTAATTTGTTCTTACGTGGAGAGTTTTGAAGAAATCAAAGACGGCAAAACTTATGTCATTGTGGGTAAATCCGGCACACTGGTGTATAAACGGGTAAGACCTGTTTTAGAAGAAAACAGACTGTTGCTTATATCCGACAATGATATTTACCCACCTTTTACGATGCTATTGGAAGAAGTAGCGGAGATATGGGAATTTTATGCACACATAAGCCATAGCGATCCGAAAGAATATCTGGAACAAATGATTGATGATAAGATTGATGATATTCAAAATAAAGTAAAGACGATATATAAAAAGATACTTAACTAAAAAACAAATATTTTTTATATTTAGTGTTTTGGTAATATTTTTTGTTTAGTTCTGTCGCAAATAAATTTGCGACACAATTTAAAGACTGCCCCACTTTAAAAGGCGTTTCAAATTTATTTGAAACATTACAAATAATGACGCAAACGAGGACTTGAAAGCATGCAATAGCATGACTTCAAAGCCGGCTTTTTAAACTTATAATTCACCATAAATTCCTTTTATCTTCCAAACTTTGAACTTTAAACTTTGAACTTTATCCTTTGAACTTTAAAACTTCATCACTCCTTCAAAAACTTAGCTGTACCGCAAACTATTCCTTTATCATTCAAAATACTGACAAAATACATTCCCGGCAATAATCCGGAAACATCCACTTCCTCCGTTTTTTCTCCCGATATCGCCTGAGATAGTACCTTTTGTCCCAGTATATTTTTTATTTCCGCTTTACCGAAAATTTTATCTTTGAGTTCTATATTCAATACACTGTTAGCGGGATTGGGATATAGCTTTATTTTGTTTGATAGTTTAACCATATCTGTCGTAGATGTTTTAAGCCCAAGAGATGCAGCATCAAAACATAAAACAACTTGAGTATCCCCTTCTCCCCAAGAACCTGATAAATTATATCCATCAAAAAACTTATAATACTGATGTCTCCCCCCCAGTACTATATTGCCATTATCCAACTGATACACAAATTGAGGAATAATAAAATTATTTTTAGGTTTTATTTGTATTTCTTTTATCACTTCTATTTCTCCCGTCAACTTGACTTTGATAAAAAACAAAATATTATTAAGATTTGGTTCTTTAGAATTCATTGTGCTTCCGACTATTAAATACCCCCCCTCTTTTAGTTTTGTTACTCTCACTCTTGTGTGTTTAATTCTATCGCTTATATCCAAAGGAAAATCCAACAATAATTTGCCATTATAATCAAAAAAATAAACTTGATTGTATGATGAATCAAATGTCTGAACAGCCATTAAATTACGATCATTATATAAAACATGAATCGTAGCATAATAATTATTAGACCTATCTATATTGAGTTTTTCATCTTTCAAAATATTCATATATTTATCAAAAACCAAAAGATAATATTCATTTTTAAAAGTATCATTATTATAATGACGATTATTGTAATTATGAAGTATTGTCCATACCTCTTCATTTCCTTTTTCCCTAAATGCATCAATATAATTAAATTTATACTTTCTATTTTCTTTATTTATATTTATAAAATTCTCGGATTTTTTATACCCAATGCTATCCAATATATAACTATATATATCCATGGTATCAGGTCTATAACCAAATGTATCTGTACGACTCATTTGAGTCTTGGATGAAACATATATATACTCGCCATCCGCCAATGGAAATAAATAACTTGTAACAAAAAATTGTGAAAAATATGTTAATGCAGGCACCATTGTATCATATTCGGGTGGATAAATATGCCTCAATAAAGTCCCGTTTGTCGAATCAAATATTGAACGTGAAAAGCTATTGAAAATATAATCAAATTGATTAATTTTACTTTCATGCTCTCTAAATCCAAGTAACTCAAGATTACCTCCTTCGTTTATAAATCCATAAGTTGCATTTTCGCGCACACTCCCACTCGTATCTACCATACTACTATACCTGCCAATTCCTGTTGACCATTCCAACTCTCCTGATTCCGCATTTAGCTTTTCTATGAAAGTACGTTCATTTTCGTCATAGATAACATAGATTCCATTTTTATCAGGCACTGCAAAAGGAAAATTTAAACCAATTCTACCGCTTTCTAAGGACGATGCTTTTTTATCTATGGATATATGTTGCCATAGCGGATTATACCCTTTGAAATACATTAATTTTTGATAGTTTTGAGCGACCAGTTGGATGCTACATATTACCATAGTGATATAAATAAAGATTATTCGTTTCATGTTATTAAATTTAATTTTAATTT
>JALSPW010000203.1 GCA_026985735.1 Saprospiraceae bacterium | reverse complement strand
TCAAAAGCACTTTACCTTAGTAGTTACATATTTTTTTATTCTGAAAATATTAACAAATTACAAGAAAATATTAGAAATCAATAATTGTAATGGGTATTTATCCATAAAGTACTTAATTTTTAATAATTGGTACGATTATTTATACTAAAATATTGTTTTTATATGTTTTTAGCATGGTTATTGTATATAATAGAAATAGGGTCTGTGAGAAAAATATTGGTTAATTTTAACAAAATATAACCGGTTTATTATATTTTCAGTTATTTTTAGCGTTTTTTTGCACTTTTAATAAAATAAATTGTTTATAATCAAATAAAAGAATAAGAGGAAAGATGGCATTTTTTAATTTTTTTACACAAGAACTGGCAATAGATTTGGGTACGGCGAATACGCTAATAATTCAGAATGACAAAGTTGTGGTTGAAGAACCCTCCATAGTAGCAATAGATTTAAAAACAAATGAAGTTATCGCAGTTGGTACAAAGGCGATGCAAATGCATGAGAAAACGCATAAAAATCTAAAAACAGTACGACCGTTAAAAGATGGTGTGATTGCTGATTTTCAGGCAGCAGAAGCTATGATAGAGGGATTGATAAATATGATTAATGAAAAGAAACGGTTCTTTACGCATTTAAAAATCGTTATTTGCATTCCGTCGGGTATTACTGAGGTTGAAAAAAGAGCTGTTTTTGACTCTGCAGATCATGTTGATGCAAAAGAAACATATTTAATTTACGAGCCTATGGCTGCTGCATTGGGAATAGGATTGGATGTAGAAGCTGCAGATGGAAATATGGTTATAGATATAGGAGGAGGAACTACGGAAATTGCGGTTATTGCTTTATCCGGAATAGTTACAGACCAATCTATTCGTACTGCCGGAGATGAATTTACTTCGGATATCATTGATTTCATGAAAAGGGATTATAACCTATTGGTAGGAGAAAGAACAGCTGAGCAAATAAAAATAAAAGTGGGAGCGGCAATAGAAGATTTGGATGAAGTTCCCGAACCTCTTGCTATCAACGGAAGAGACATGGTAACGGGAATTCCACGTCAGGTAGAGATAAAACATAAGGAGGTAGCCCGTGCTCTTGATGGCTCTATAAAGAAAATTGAAGAAGCAATATTGAAAGCATTGGAAGATACACCACCGGAATTGGCATCGGATATTTTTAAACGCGGTATATATCTTACGGGAGGTGGAGCATTATTGAGGGGATTGGATAAACGGTTATCAAGAAAAACAAAACTTGATGTGAAAATAGTGGATGATCCCTTGAGAGCTGTTGTGCGAGGAACCGGACTTGCTTTAAAAAACTCGAATAAATATTCTTTTTTAGTAAATAGAAAAAGCATATAAATCTCATTTGTTTTTATGAGAAATCCTTTATTAGCAAACAATAAACTTTATATTTTTGTATTATTTATTATACTTGAAATAATAAGTTTTGTTCTAATAATCAATTACAATAATAAACAAAAAGATATTTTTTTATATTCTTCAAATCTTTTTACCGGATATATCAATAGCAAATACTCAAATTTGCTTCAATATATTAATTTGAAAAAAATTAATGAAAAATTAAAAAAAGATAATGCATTTATTTTACAACAATCTTTCAATAAAAATGCAACAAAGAATTATTATAAAAAATTAAAAGATACTTTGTTGGAAAAAGAATTTAATATAATTCCCGCTACAATTTGTAATAAAAGTATAGATAAGAGAAATAACCGGATGACTCTTGACAAAGGAAGTGATGCAGGAATAAAAAAAGACATGGGGGTTATTGATGCGCATGGACTGATAGGAGTTGTCAGAAAAGTAAATAGTGATTTTGCTTCTGTAGTTCCCCTTATAAATACTGTTTCACGCGTAAGTGTATTGGTGAAAAATAAAGGATATTTTGGAATTTTGGAATGGGAACCATACGACTATCGTAAAATAAAATTGACATCAATTCCAAAACATGCAAACATAGAAACAGGAGATACAATAATAACAAGTGGGTTTTCAACGATTTTCCCAAAAGGTATTTTTGTTGGAACCATAAAAGAAATAAACTTAATCAGGGGATCCAATTATTATGATATATCCGTTTATTTGAATAACAATCTGGCTTTGGCAGAAAATGTATATGTGATAGAAAATTTAAAAAAAGATTTAAAGGAAGAAGTTGAAAAATAAAAAATGAATTCACTCTGGGTAAATAATATAAAGAGATTTTTAATATTAATATTAATACAGATTTTAATATTAAAACGAATTAATATTGGATGGGCTGATTTTAATTACATTCATTTTTTTATTTATCCGTTATTTATATTACTATTGCCTTTAAGAATACAAAGACCCTTTTTATTGATTGTCGCTTTTTTAACCGGATTATTGATAGATATGTTTTATGATTCTCCCGGATTACACAGTAGTTCATTGGTATTTCTGGCTTTTATGAGAAGATACATTTTAAGGTTTTTAGAACCGAGAGACGGATATAAAATAGAAACAACACCGACTATTTATAATTTTGGATTTAATTGGTTTTTGATATATTCAAGTATTTTAGTATTTTTGAATATATTTTGGTATTTTTCCGTTGAAGCTTTTTCTTTTCAATATTTTCCGGAAATTATATTAAAAACTATTTTTAGTTTTATTTTTTCCGAGATATTAATTGTATTGTATGTAATCATTTTAAACCCTAAATAAATTGTCCAATTTATTAAATAGATACAGGTTAATTGAAATCTTTTTTATGATTGTTGTTTTGATTTTGATTTTCAAAGCAGCAGAATTGCAATTAATAGACAAAGGATATCGTGAAAAAGTAAAAAAAGCCACATTACGCAAAACCATATTAATGCCATCAAGGGGATTGATTTATGACAGGACAGGGAAATTGCTGGTAAATAATGAACCGGTATATGAATTGGAAGTGGTTTATAATGATTTGGATAAAAAAATGGACACCACCAAGCTTTGTCAATTATTAAATATTTCAAAAGATGATTTTCTTCACAGAATCAATAAAAACTGGAAAAATTACCGGTATAGTAAAAATAGTCCTTTTATTTTTTTAAGCAAAATAGACCCTAAAATTTATTCAAGATTTGTGGAACATTTGTATGAATTTCCCGGTTTTTACCCCTCTATAAAGAGTGTAAGGAATTATCCATATCATAATGCTGCTCATGTATTGGGCTATATGGGAGAAGTTGACCGGAAAGTAATAAAAAAAACAAAAGGGCAATATTCTCCCGGAGAATATATTGGAATTACCGGAATAGAATCGGTATATGAAAAAGAATTGAAAGGTAAAAAAGGAGTAAAATTTGAAATAAAAGATAATTTCGGAAGAGCTATTGAAAGCTATCAGGGAGGAGTTTTTGATTCTTCTGCTGTTGCCGGATATAAATTAATAAGTTCAATCGATATAGATCTTCAAGCTTATGGTGAAAAACTTATGCAAAATAAAAGGGGCGCTATAGTCGCAATTGAACCCAAAACGGGAGAAGTCCTGGCGTTGATAAGTAGTCCCGGTTATAATCCCAATGATTTATCCGTAAAAATCAATAGAGGAAAAATATTTGCCAAATTATTAAATGATTCTATAAACAAACCTTTATTAAACAGGGCTATTACCTCAAAATATCCTCCGGGTTCGATTTTTAAACCGGTATTGGGTCTTATAGCCTTGCAGGAAGGTGTAACCTATCCCAACAGAACGATATACTGCGGCGGGCAATATGTATATAAAACAAAATATAATACCTTTAGATACGGTTGTCATCATCATCCGGTACCTTATAATATTTCTATTGCCATTCAACATTCCTGCAATTCATATTTTTTTCAGTTGGGTAGGGATGTTATAGAAAAATACGGTTTTTCAAATCCGGGCAGGGGCTTGGATACACTTGTAGATTATCTAAAAGATTTCGGAATGGGTAGAAAACTCGGTATAGATTTGAAAAACGAAAGTAAAGGGTTTGTTCCCAATAGTAAATTTTATGATAGATTATATAGAAATCAACATGCTAAATGGAGATCAACATATATTATGTCTCTCGGAATAGGACAGGGAGAATTGGAGCTTACTACTTTGCAAATGGCTAATATCGCTTCTATTCTCGCAAATAGAGGTTATTATTATATTCCGCACCTTATAAAGAAATTTGATCCGGTTTTACCTATTCCCGAAAAATACAGAACAAAACACAGAATTAGAATTGATTCCGTTTTTTATAAACCTATATTGAATGGTATGGAAAGAGCTGTTTTGTCCGGAACTGCAAAATTGGCATATACACCGGGTATCAGAATATGTGGTAAAACGGGAACAAGTGAAAATTATACATATAAAAACGGTAAAAGAATAAAACTTGAAGATCATTCTGTATTTATGGCTTTTGCTCCAAGGGAAAACCCTGAAATTGCAATTGCGGTATTTGTGGAAAACGGAGGAGTAGGTGGACTTACTGCAGCACCAATCGCCAGTCTGATGATAGAAAAATACTTAAATGGTGAAATTCCTTTTTACCGCCAATGGCTTGAAAACAGAATTTTAAAAATTGATTTAATTCATAAAAAAGAAAAGTAAAAAATGACGATTTCTTGTATAGTGGCAAAAGCTAAAAATAATGTAATAGGCAAAGACAACAAAATGCCTTGGCATATATCCGATGATTTGAAGTATTTTAAGAAAATAACTTCAGGACATACTATTATTTTGGGAAGAAAAAATTTTGAATCAATAGGAAGAGCTTTACCCAATAGAACAAATATTATTCTTACCCGGAATAAAAAATTCAAGTGTAGCGGTTGTGTAATAAAAACATCAATAGAACAAGCTTTAAAATATGCTTATGAAACAGGAGAGGATGAAGTTTTTATCATAGGAGGAGGCCAAATATATAATCAGACGATTGATTATTGGGATAAACTGTATATCACGGAGATTGATGCAGAACCCGAAGGAGATGTTTTTTTCCCAGCGATAGATAAAAAAGATTGGAAACTAATATCTAAAGAATGTTTTAAAAAATCGGATATAAACGATTTTGATTTTTGTTTTAATATTTATGAACGAACAAATCCAAGATGATAAAAGAAGATTTTTTACATTATATATGGAAATTGAAAAAAATTGATTTTTCAAATTTAAAAACTTCCGATGGAGATGAACTTACCGTCTTGGATTTTGGAAACTATAATACGGATTCAGGTCCGGATTTTTTGAATGCAAGAATAAAAATTAATAATACAATATGGGCAGGTAATATCGAAATGCATATTTTCTCTTCGGATTGGATCAAGCATAAACATCATCTGGATCCGGCATATAACAATGTAATACTACACGTAGTATATGAAGAGGATTTAAAAGTAAAAACTAATGCCAATGTCAAAATTCCCGCTCTTGAATTAAAGAACAGAATAATAAAAAACGATTTAAAAAATTACAAACTTTTAAGATTTAATGATAATTGGATTCCATGTGAAATGGGTATTAGACGAGTTTCTTCAATATCGATAGAACAGGCTAAAGAAAAAGCTTTGGCTAACAGATTGATGAAAAAATCCACATACCTGAAAAATATTTTGGAATCTAAACAAAATGATTGGGAAGAAGCTTTTTATATTTTTCTTTCACGGTATTTTGGAATGAAGACCAATTCTGATGCTTTTGAAGCTTTAACAAAGAAATTACCCTACAAAATTATATTAAAAGAAAAAGATGATATAAATAAAATAGAAGCATTACTCTTTGGTCAAGCGGGAATGCTTGAAGATATTTTCAATGATGAATATCCTTTGTTTTTAAAGAATGAATATAATCATTTAAAAAATAAATATAAATTAAATCCGGTACCTTCCTCTATGTGGAAATTTTCAAAATTAAGACCATTGAATTTTCCGACAATCAGAATTTCACAATTGGCTAATATTTTATTTAAACAGGATCATTTATTCAGAAATGTTTTTGAATGCAATAATATTGATTGTTTAATAAAAATATTTAAAACAAAAACCTCTTCTTATTGGGAAAATCATTTTATATTTGATGAAAAATCGATAAATAAGAAAAAACGTTTAGGCAAAAATGCAATTGACATTCTAATAATAAATGCAGTAATTCCCGCTTTGTTTTATTTCGGACATTTAAATAACGAAGGAGAATACAAAGAAAAAGCATTGGATTTTTTGATAGATTTGCCGGCTGAAAACAATTCAATAATCAAAAAATGGAAAAATTTGGATATTGAAATTAAATCGGCATTTGATAGTCAGGCATTGTTGGAATTAAAACAAAATTACTGCGATAAAAAAAGATGTCTCGAATGTTCTATCGGTAATGAAATAATGAATAAATAGATGGTAAGAAATATAATATTGAAAATATTGCTTTTCCCTTTTTCTCTTATTTACGGGTTTTTTTCAATCCTGAACAATTTAATATATGAATTGAAAATAATTATTCCTATAAAATTTACAATTCCGGTAATAAACATAGGAAATCTTACAGTTGGTGGTACGGGGAAAACACCTCATATAGAATATCTCATCAATTTTCTAAATCCATATATAAAGCTTGCCGTATTGAGTAGAGGCTACAAGAGAAAAACCAAAGGATTCAGACAAATAGAAAAAAATGACGACGTTAAAACCGCCGGAGATGAACCGCTGTTGTTCAAACGTAAATATAATGATCTAAATGTTTTCGTATCGGAAAATCGTGTAGAGGGTATATCCCAAATGCTAATGAAAAATCCGGAAATTCAAACAGTGCTTCTTGATGATGCATTTCAGCACAGATCTATTGACCCGGCTTTGAATATTTTATTGACGGAATACGAATATCCGTTTTTCGAAGATTTCTATTTGCCATCCGGTAGATTGAGGGAATGGAGATCCGGATATAAAAGGGCGGATATAATAATAGTAACAAAATGCCCTATTAATATAACAGTAGAGGAAAAAGAACGGTTTATTACTAAATTAAAACCGAAAAAAAATCAAAAGGTATTTTTTAGCTATTACCGTTACTTTAATCCGTATTTTTTATACAATTCTCAACAAAGAATAACATTAAGACCTGATATAGAAGTATTGTTGATTAGCGCATTGGCTTCTACTTCTTATTTAATACATTATTTGGAATCAAAAATCGATAATTTGCATTCGTTGGAATTTACAGATCATCATCAATTCACTTATGATGATATGGAAAACTTTAAAAAAATATTTGATGGTTTGACAAACCAAAACAAAATAATATTAACTACCGAAAAAGATGCAATGAGACTTGATATGCACAGGAAATTTATTTTGGAAAACAAATTACCGGTATTTGTTTTGCCTGTTGCAGTAGATTTTTTGTTTGATCAAAAAACAGAATTCGACGATTTGATTAAAACTTTTTTATTGGATTTTAAGTCATAAAGCCATGAAGAAAAGTATAATATTGATATTATTATTTATTATTTTCCCTTTATTGATGAAAGTATATAGTCAGAGTCCCGACTTGGAAGAAAACAGTGAGATTTATCACATATTGGAAAGAATGGAGATTAAATCAGCTATGGTTCCTGAATATTTTTCCGGTATAAAAAATTACAAGATACAAGATATAATAAGTTTTTCACAAATATTAAAAGACAGTTTAAAAAACATTCAGAGCAGAGATTTTTTTGACATTGATTATATATTGAAAGATAATATTGATTGGGCAAAATACTTTTTCGATCCGGTCTATTACAAAAAGTTAAAAAATGATTTAAATATTTCTGAAAACGGTATTTTCAATATGTTTTATAAAGCAAATTCTTCTTTTTATTCTTTGCATACAGACAATTTTTTCATAAAAATCAATCCGGTTATTAATTTCAATGCCGGAAAGGATATTAAAACAGGAAAATATAATTATCAAAATACAAGAGGAATAATTATTTCGGGATTATTAGATAAAAAAATTTATTTTTATACATCTATTTACGAAAATCAAAGAAGTTTTTTACCACATATCGAACGAAAAATAAAAAGGGATTTTGCAATACCGGGACAAGGATATTATAAGAAATATGAAAGTTCTGTATTTAAAAATACTCCGGGTTATGATTTTTTAAATGCCAAAGCATATTTTGGTTTTAATTTAACAAAAAGTTTGTCAGCCGAAATGGGTCATGGTAAATTTTTTATCGGAAATGGCATCCGGTCTCTTTTTCTTTCCGATTATTCAAACAATTATTATTATCTTAAATTTGATACAAGAGTTTGGAAATTATTATATCGAAATATATTTGCCGAATTAACGGCTAAAAGCCGTGAAGAAATCAATAAAGATACATTGCTGCCCAAAAAATATATGGCGGCACATTATTTGAATTATAGAATAACAAGAAATTTTCAAATCGGTCTGTTTGAAAATGTAATATTTACCCGTGGAGGTCATTTTGAGTTTCAATATCTTAATCCCGTAATATTATACAGGACTGTCGAGCAATTTACCGGAAGTGCCGATAATGTAATTGTAGGAATTGATTGGAAATATAATTTTTTACACAGAATATCTTTTTACGGGCAGTTTGTATTGGATGAATTCAATTTTAAAAAATTGAAAGAAAATAATAATTGGTGGGGGAATAAATATGGTTTGCAATTGGGAGTAAAATATATTGATGTAGCCGGAATTGATCATTTGGATTTGCAGCTTGAAAGTAATATCATAAGGCCTTACACATATTCTCACAGGGAAAAATCGGATTCTTATAGCAATTTTAATCAGGCACTGGCACATCCTTTCGGAGCAAATTTTAAAGAATTAATTATACTTTTAAATTATAAACCGGAAAATAAAATTTATATAAAAGCCAAAGCATTATTTGCATACAAAGGTGAAGATAAAGATGGATTTAGCTGGGGTGGCAACATCCTGAAATCAAATGAAAACAGACCGTTGGATGATATGGGTAAAATAAGAGATTATGGATTTTTTACCGGAAATGGAGCTAAAAGAAATATTATACAATATACATTTGATATATCTTATATGATTATTCATAATTATAATTTATTTGCGAATTTTATTTACCATAAAGATATTTCATCAATACCGGAATCTACCATAAACGAATTATATTCGGGTGCAGGAATCAGAGTTAATGTTGATAATAAATTCCTTGATTTTTGATAGATTTTTTGTATTAAAATAAAAATAAGTACCTTTGTTGCTTATATTATAAATATGCCTGAAAATAATAACAGAAATAAAGAAACTACTTTTGAGGATGATGAAATCACCTTGAAACAGGTTGTTTTAAAAATAAAAGATTATTTTGGTGAATTGTTTTTTTACCGGAAATTTTTGTTAATCGCCGGCTTGATTTTTGCTTTATATTTCGGTTATAAATCATATATTTCCAAACTTGAATATTCCGCTACTCTTACATTTATGGTTAATAAGAATAATACCGGAGGAATTGGTTCTGTCGGAGCAATACTTGGCAGGTTTGGATTTGGAAATAAGATAGATGGTAATAAAGATAGAATAATACAACTCAATAAGTCAAGAAGAATAATTGAAAAAGCAATTTTTAAAAAAGTCAGGATAAATAACAAGGAAGATTATTTGGCTAATCATTTAATTAATAATCTTGA
>JALSPW010000202.1 GCA_026985735.1 Saprospiraceae bacterium | reverse complement strand
TTCCTAAAAAAAATATCAATAATATAAATCTCATCTTTTTAAAATTTTATTTGTGTAAATACTCTTCCTTTAGTAAAACACTTAATAATGATATTACAATTTGGACACTGCGATTGTTTATGCAACTCTGTTGCAAAGTTATTTGTTCAAAACCTTAGAACAATTGACCCTTTACATAGAAAGATTCCAAGTTCAAATTTCACAATAATCTGTCAACCTCTTCCATTAGACCACATTTTATGTTCCAAGTTTTAAATTTGAAAGGACAAAAGGAACTAATGGTAATTTAAATTATGAATAGTATTGATAAGATTAAAAAAGATTATTTTTAATTTTAATGATTTTATGAACAGACACTACGTAATGGCTGTTTATAAAGTGCTTCTGAGGGAATTTAATTTAAATATTAATGTAACGTTTCCGTTATAAATTTTTGAATAAATGGATTCAGGTTAAAATCTTCTTTATTTCCAACAGCATCGTTGACTCCGGAATGAGAATATCCATCTGCATAAATTCCTTCAATGTTTATACCTTTTGATTTAACTTTTTCAATAAAAATCTTTTGAATCAAAATCCTCTGTTCTGTTCCGCGGTATACCACTAACCAATTATCACAAATATCCTTTGATATATGATATGCAGGTGAAGCAATATTCCATGTTTCCACATCGTTACCAAAAGCATTAATATACATTTTGTAATATGAACTACCGGTAGAAACTATATTTATTGCTTTTTCCACATCAAAAGCTGCTGAATCCAAAGAAATTATCCCTTTGAATATCTTTGCATTTAATCCTACTTTATTCAAATATGAATTATCCGTACAAATCAAACTCACAATATGAGCACCAGCAGAATGCCCCATTATCAACATGTTGGTTCTATCTCCGCCATAATCCCCGATATTGTCATAAATATATTTTATAGCATCTGCTACATCTTCAGGATGAACAGGAAATTTAATTCTGTCAGGGTTATCAATTTCATACGGAAAAGGAGAAAGTCTGTAATTAATACTTACAAGTATGTATCCTGAATCACGACACATCTCAATTTTATCAGAGAGTTTATTCGTTTTATCTCCTATTGCCCAGCCTCCGCCATGCACATAAATTATAACAGGACTCTTACGGGTGAAATTATTATCATAATAAATATCCAGACTTAACAGATTTTTTTTAATTCCATCGATTTTTTTATATTCTACTGTTTTACTTACATAATCATGATTCTCCGGTGTACCTATATCGATTTTGTTGCAAGAAAAAAAAGCTGATACAACAACTAAAATAATTATTTTTTTCATGTTAAAATATTTATATCTATTTCTTTATTGACACTAATTTTAAAAGAAAAGTTTAATTTTATAATTGTTTTTATAAGGAAATGTCTTGTAAATATATAAAAACTAAATCAATTTTTATATTTTTGAAAAAAAATGAATGACAAAACAAATAAAACTTTGTATATTTGATCTTGATGGAGTAATAGTAGATACTGCAAAATATCATTATCTCGCTTGGAGAGAACTGGCCAAAGAATTTGGTTATGATCTCACCGGTAAACAAAATGAAAAACTTAAAGGTGTTAGCCGAAATCAATCACTCAAACTTATTTTACAATGGGCAGGGGTTAAAAAAACAGTAAAAGAGCAAAAACTTTTAGCCTCAAAAAAAAATAATCAATATGTCAAATTGATACAATCACTTAAACCGGAAGATATATTTCCGGGGGTAAAAGAATTTATAACGGAATTGAAAAGCAACAAAATTGCAACATCCATAGGTTCTGCAAGCAAAAACACCAGGTTGATTCTTGACAAATTGCAGATAACTGATTTATTTGATTATATTGTTGATGGGAATATGACCACTCATAGCAAACCCCATCCGGAAGTTTTCCTTAAAAGTTGTGAAGCTCTCGGTATAAAACCGCAAAACACTATTGTTTTTGAAGATGCACCAAAAGGAATTGAAGCAGCTTTGGCAGGAGGAATGTATGCTATAGGAATTGGAGACCCCATCGAGCTTACAAATGCGAATATGGTAATTCCGGGATTTAATAATTTTAAATTAAATGATATATTTGCTGTTAAATAAATACAAATGGATAACTATATATCATTTTCATTAGCTGTTTTTGCTGGATTTTTTGCAATCATGAATCCCATCGGGGGAATACCTGTATTTTTGTCCTTAACACAAGGAGCTGATAAAAAAGAAAAAAATAAAATAGCAAAGAAATCTACCGGTATTGCTTTTATCATCGGTTTGGCTTTTATTATTTTCGGGACATATTTATTC
>JALSPW010000201.1 GCA_026985735.1 Saprospiraceae bacterium | reverse complement strand
TATAAAGTTCAAAGTATAAAGTTCAAAGTATAAAGTTCAAAGTATAAAGTTCAAAGTATAAAGTTCAAAGTTCAAAGTATAAAGTTCAAAGTATAAAGTTCAAAGTTTAAAAATCACACGAATTAATGAATGAAGTGAAGCAATATTAAGCCGGCTTTGAAGTTGTGCTATCGCATGCTTTCAAGTCCTATAAGCAATTATTTAAAAACGATTTACAGCGGACTATTTTATACCGGTAATTAATATGAAGTGGTCCAAGATAAATTATAGATATTTTTGTGAGATCAAGGGAAAAGTTAAGAATATATATCTATCAATTATATTCAATTTACTTTTTTACAAAAAAACAAAGAAATAAAAATATAAATTATAAAAGCTGCGGGTAAAAATGGCATTCCTGTTGTCAGCCACATAATTATTGAAATAATAAAAATAATCGCAGTTATTATTTGAAGAGTTTTTTTTCTTTTGTTTTCACCTTTTTTCATTGCAAGAAAATGAAAAGGAGAAATCATTAAAAATGCAAAAATAACCGGAAGTGAAAGCCAGATGTACTGCATTTGATTAAAATCTAAAAATGATTTTGAATATTGCTCATAAACCAAAAAAGCAAAGAAAAGGCCTGTAGCCGGTGTAGGAAGGCCTATGAAATTACTTTTTTGTCCGGTGTCTATGTTGAATTTCGCTAATCTTAAACCTGCAAAAACTACTAAAATTGTAGAAACTATAATAGCGGCAATTTGATTTTGAGCTTGCAAGATATGGTGATAATACAAATATGCAGGTGCCACCCCAAACGAAATTAAGTCAGCTAAAGAATCAAGTTCAGCTCCGAATTCGGTGGATGCATTTATTTTTCTTGCAACAGCTCCATCCAATAAATCAAAAAATCCTCCGAGTAAAATTATTAGGGGACTGAATAATGGATCATTTATTAAAATAGCAGTAAATCCCGATGCAAGATTCATTGCGGTTAGAGTAGAAGGAATATGTCTTTTTAAATTCATTTGGCAAATGTATGATAAAATTTATTGAAATATCATGATAAAACAACTTTTTTTAGCTTAATTGCAATTCAATTAAGTAGCTGCTAATTTTAGATTAAAAATTTAGTGTATATTTGTATGGTATTATAAAATTTGAAATCTCTTTTATGTTATATGATTCTTTAAAAAATAATAAAAGTTTTTTTCTTATTGCAGGACCTTGTGTGATAGAAAATGAACAAATGGCATTTGATATTGCAGGTAAAGTAAATGGTATATGCAATAAATATAATTTGAAATATATTTTTAAAGCTTCTTATCGTAAAGCTAATAGATCCAGATTGGACTCTTTTACAGGTATCGGTGATAAAAAAGCATTGGAAATATTAGAAAAAGTTAGGAATTACTTTAGTATTCCAGTTACTACCGATATACATTCTGATGTAGAAGCTGAAATAGCTGCTAAGTATGTAGATATAATACAAATTCCCGCATTTTTGTCAAGACAAACGGATATTTTAATTGCAGCTGCTAAGACTGGAAAAATTGTTAATATCAAAAAGGGACAGTTCTTATCTCCTCAGTCAATGGGTTTTGCAATAGATAAGGTGAAACATAGCGGTAATAATCAAATTTTGGTTACGGATAGAGGAACTATGTTTGGCTATGGTGATTTGATAGTTGATTTCAGAGCAATACCACAAATGAAGAAATTCGATGTTCCGGTAATTATGGATTGTACTCATTCACTTCAAAAACCTAATACCCTTTCAGGTGTCACCGGTGGTGATCCTGAAATGATAGAAACTATTGCCAAAGCAGCTGTTGCAGTTGGTGCTAATGGTATTTTTATAGAAACACATCCTGATCCTTCTATAGCGAAAAGCGATGGTGCAAATATGCTTAAACTGGATAAGTTGGAAAGTCTGATAGAAAAATTAATAAGAATAAAAAAGGCATTAAAATAATAGACTTATATCTGAGTAGCTAGAAATAAAAAAGGGCCGGTACATTTACCAGCCCTATCACTTATTAGTGACCTTGTCGGTACCGAAGGTGGGACTCGAACCCACACGATATCGCTATCACTGGATTTTGAGTCCAGCGTGTCTACCAATTCCACCACTTCGGCGTGTGGTTGTAAATCCCTTTTACTTCTAAAAGGACTGCAAAATTAATACTTATTCTTTTATTTCCAAAATATATGTTAAAATAATTTTCTAATATCATTTCCAAGTGCAAAAACCATTAATGCAATAAGTAAAATAAATCCAACTGTAGTAGCTACTTCAATTACTTTATCACTTGGCTTTTTGCCGGTTATCATTTCATAAATAACAAAAACAGCATGTCCACCGTCAAGTCCGGGTATAGGTAATAAATTTAAAAATGCCAATAGTAAAGATAACATTCCTGTCAATGTCCAGAATTTTTGTGCATTGAAGGTATCGCCGAACATTTTCCCCATTGATATTACACTGCCAACACTGTCTTTCGCTGCGATTTTACCTGAAATTATTTTACCAAATGCTTTTACCTGTCCCGATATAAATTTCCATGATTTGGAAATCCCTATTGGAATTGATTGAACCAGAGAGTATTTTTCTACTTTGAGAGGAATGTGAGGTGTAACCCCTAACATTGCATCTTTACCTAAATGCGCTTTTATAGTTATGGTGTCAGTGTTATTTCTTATTACAGTAAAATTAACATCGGAATCGGGATATTTTAAAATATTTCTTCTTACATCTTCTGCCCATTCCGAAATATCGGAATTAACTTTAATTATCCGGTCATACTTTTTGAATCCACTATTGTCTGCAACACTATTAGGTAAAATAGAATCAATAACAAATGGAAATCTCGGTGCTATAATATAATTATCTTTAGCTTTTGTTATAATGGATGCTGCATTTTCCGGTACGGGTATTTCAACGTTTTTGCCGTTTCTGTTTACTTTTATAGTTTTTATATCATCAATTATTATTTTTGATTTGAAAAGACCGCTATCAAATTTTTTGAAAGGCTGTTTATCTAAACTCAATATCTTATCACCGTCTTTCAATCCCAGCATCATTCCTACACTGTCCACTTTTATTCCGTATGATACTTGGTCATTGGGAATATATTCACTTCCATAAGCCCAGGTAATGGCAATGAAGATAACAATTCCCAATATTATATTGACAATGATACCGCCAAGCATAATGATAAGCCTTTGCCACGGTGGCTTTGCTCTGAATTCCCATGGTTGTACCTCTCCTTCAAGTTGCTTTTTGTCAAAACTTTCATCTATCATTCCGGCTATTTTTACATAACCTCCGAATGGCAGCCAGCCCAAACCGTATTCTGTTTCTCCTTTTTTGATTTTGAATAAAGAAAACCATGGATTAAAAAATAAATAGAATTTTTCAACTTTTGTTTTGAATAATTTTGCTGCTGCAAAATGCCCTCCTTCGTGTAAGATAACAAGCAAACTAAGGCTTAAGATAACTTGTATAATTGTGGTAAATAATCCCATATTTTATTTGTTTTATTTGATGTTTGCAAGAAACAGGATATTTTAGAAATTTATCAATTTTATATTTGTAGTGTTTTCTTATTAAACAGTATTTTATTTTAATTTTATTGCTCGATTTTAAACATTTTCACTCAGTCCCACTTCGCCCGTGTAGTTGTTTTGATTCAAGAATTCATCTTAATAACCATTGAAAAGGTTATTTGTTTATTGTATGTTAAAAAATGATTTGCAAAGATATATTTTCTTGCTATTATAAAAAGGATTATCCGTAAATATTATATTTTTTCGTTTTATTTTGGAATTTTAATTATAATGCTTTTGTAGATTGGCACTATTTAATGATATAAGTACAAAAAATAAATAAAATGCTGTGCTATATGCTCTTTCAATGGTATTCTCAACAATAAATGAACTTATTAAAATTATCATTATTCCTAAAAATAATGAATTATGGTAGTTTTTATTAGATAACAAAGGAAAGAATATTGCAATTATTAAAAATACTAATCCGGCAAGCCCCATACCGGACATGGTAAAAATAAATTGATTGTGAGGATATTTTACTTTTAGGTTTTTATCCGGAAATATTTTTTTATATGTGGTTTTTAATTCGTCTTTTAAATCCCCTATTCCCGTACCGAAAAATGGTTTTTTTTTGATTAGAGCCATCCCGGCTTTCCATGAATATAATCTTTCTGCATCTGAATAATTTTCCCCTCTATCGTTTTTATACATTTTAAGATCATATTTCATATATTCTATTTTATCATGAAATAAAGGAATGGTATTATAAAATAAAATCAAAGAAATGAATAAAATCAATATTGATATAAATACAACAGTTTTCTCTTTTAACCAAAAATCTTTTATTATTAAAATAGTCAAAGCAAAATATACCGTTGCAATTCCGCTTCTGATTGATATGAAATGTAAAAAAATAAAGATTCCTATACCTGTTATCCCTATAAGTATTCTCTCGAAAGGATATTTCAGATAATAATTTTTTATATATAATTCAAAAGAAGCTATGACCGCAATTGACAATAATAAGCTATATTTGATATGGTCAATAGGAGTATTTATCGATTGCCCTGTTTTTATTTTGGTTATCAATTCCGGATACGAATTGATATATTCGGTAAAAACACCTACTGAACTACAAAAAATAATAATAATGAAATAGTAAAAAAACCTTAAATATTTATCTTCGGATATTTTCCCAATGGGGAAAAAGGCAAATGGTAAAAATAAAAATGGCAGTTTCAATATCAGATGATGAAACCATTCAGTTAGGTTTGTACTGTTTATTCCGGAAATCAATACCGCTATAAAAAATAGATTGAGAGTCCAATACTGCGGTGATTTGATGTATCTGTGAAAATTAAAAATTATATCTTTCCTTCGTTTTAACTTGAAATTATTATCTATTATAAAAAATGACATTGAAAATAAAAGTATCTCCACAATGGTCAATAATGTTTTTGAATATAATATGGATACTAAAAAAAGAATAATCAATATTTCAAATAAACCTGCATTAATTGAAGTTGACTTAGGTGTTATTTTGTTTTTAATTAATGACATTTAATAATGTTGGATATACAATTTTACAAAAATAGAATAATTATATTATTTTTGCTCAAATAAAAAATAGTTTTCGTCTAAGAAGTTTTTTTATCCGGTAATTATTTAAAAATTTTATAGTAAGGATAAATAAGAAAATATTTACAGAAAATTAAATAAAATGAATATAAGCCTGATCATTACTACTTACAATCGCCCTGAAGCTCTTGCCCTTGTGCTGGATAGCGTACTTATGCAAACAGAGTTGCCGGGAGAAATCATAATAGCTGATGATGGGTCAACGGGTAAAACCCGTCTGCTAATAGAAAATTACACAAAAAAGTCTAAGGTGCCGATTAAGCATATTTGGCATAAAGATGAAGGTTTCAGAGTTGCTAAAATAAGGAATCGTGCTATTAAAAATGCAGAATATGAATATATTATTTCTATTGACGGTGATATAGTATTGCACAAAGAATTTATCAAATCTCATATTATTAATGCTGAAAAAGGAGTGTTTTTGCAAGGGCATAGGGTAATGCTGGGGAAATCAACGACAGTAAAAGCTTTAAATAATGGGTTGAAATATTATTCGTTCTTTCATAAAGATATAAAAAATAGAAAAAATACAATTCATGATTTTTTTTTAGCAAAATTATTTTCAAAAAAATCGATGAGAAAAAAGGGATTAAAAGGGGGAATTATGTCTTTTTGGAAACAAGATGCTATAAATATCAACGGATATAATGAAGATTTTGAAGGGTGGGGCAAAGAAGATTCTGAATTTGGGATCCGTCTTTTTAACTCTGGAATAATAAGAAAAGATCTTAGGTTTTGTGCTGTTTCATATCATTTAGACCATGATAATAGTAGCAAAACTCTTCATAGTAAAAGTTATGAAAGGAATTTATCAATCTTGCAAAATACAATAGAAAAAAAACTAGTTAAATGTAAAAATGGATTGGAAAAATTATGACTGTTCTTATTATCTTTCCGGTTTATTACATAAAAACAATGATAAAAATACCAAAAAAGCAGTTTTTCCGACTATAAGTTCAATTGTGTTTTCACCTAAAAATGTAGCAAACGTTAAGATATAAAACGGTATTAATAATTTATGCTTGTATTTAGAAAAATATATAGGTAAAAGTAACAATCCATATAGCAAAATAAAACCTGTTATACCCATAGAAGCCATTGTGAATAAAAACTGGTCGATAGGTCCGAATCTGTATTCTTTTGGAAGATCAGGATAATTGATATTGTATTTTTTATCCATTTCAGTGTATATGTCTCCTATTCCCGTACCGAAAACCGGATTTTCATTAACCAATTTGATTCCGTTTATAATTGAATATATTCTAATCCTGTCCGAAGTATGATACCTGGCGGTGTGATTTATTGTTGATTTAATATCCCACAATGAATACTTGATTTTATTTTTAATTGAAGGAAAAGTGAAAAAAGAAATAGTAATAATAAGAAAAAAAACGATTAAGCCTGTTATCAATTCCTTATGTTTTCTAAATTTTAAAGCAAAGTATATACCCATAGTAAATAATGTAATATATATTGATAAAATCCCGGTTCTCACAGCCAAAATATGAAGGAATATGATTAAAAAAATTGTAATTATTCCCCAAAAATACTTGAATTTTGTTTTTAAATTTATAATGAATAGATAGGAAGAGAAAATTATTGATAAAGCAACAAAATAACTGTATCTTACATGCATGATGGGAGTATAAATTGTTTGCCCTCGCAAATATTGCTGATTTACGATTTCAAAATGAAGAATATAATTTATTAATAAAAAAATATTCAATAATGTATTGATTACCACAAATAGCGAAATGATTCTGTTCAATGTTGATTTTGTATAATTTCCGGATAAATATACTCCTAAAGGGATAGCAATATAGATAAGATTGGTATTTAATTTTTCTAGCCACTTACTTGTATTTTCACTGTTAATTCCGGAAAGAAGGTACACAAAAAAAATCAACATGATACTCATGATACTTTTATTATGTATTATTCCTTTTAATCTTTGAATACTGTTTTTCTGAGATAATCCATATATTATCAGTAAATAAGGGAAAATAGAAAGTGCTGTTTTCGAGAAATACAATCCTGCGAAAGCAATAAAAAAAATAAATAATAATATATTGTTTTTATTTTTCAAAATAATAAATTATATACCTGATTTTTAAGAAAGATGTAAAAATATCACTATTTTTGTTATTATTGGATAAATTTATAAAAATGATTATTTTTTTTACTAAAGAAATTCATGGTGATTATGCTTTTTTGATTGGTGATGAAGCCAGGCATTGTAGTAAAGTCCTTCGCAAAAGAGTAGGGGATAATATCATTTTTACAGATGGTAATGGCTATTTTTACACTGGTCGGTTGACAAATGTTGATAAAAATAATTGCAAGGTGAGTGTTATGGAAAAAAAGAAAGTTGAAGAAAAACCATATAAACTATCAATAGCTATTTCGCCTCTAAAAAATCCGGCAAGGTTTGACTGGTTTGTTGAAAAAGCGGTGGAGATAGGAATAGATTCCATTACGCCTTTGATTTGTCAACGGACGGAGAAAAAAAATATAAAAGCAGCAAGAATTAATAATATAATAATTTCTGCTTCAAAGCAATCTTTGAAAGCTAAATTTCCGGTTTTAAATTCATCTGTATCTTTTAATGAATTTATAGAAAATACCAATCCCGAAAATACTTTTTTAGCACATTTGAATAAGAAATCCGTATATTTGGGTAAAATTGATATGCATGAAAATGAAGTTGTTTTATTGATAGGTCCTGAAGGAGATTTTACTGATGAAGAAATTTCAATTGCCATGCAATCCGGTATAAAAACCGTAACATTGGGCTCAAGCAGATTGAGAACGGAAACAGCAGGAGTGGTTGCATGTCAGATTATTAATACAGTTTATGAAATGGGCAAATAAAAATATTGAGTTTTTTATATATCTCTTGATTGTATATCTTTTGATATTGGTATTCAAGGGGTTTAATTATGCATCCAATGATGTTGTTGACGTAATGGCATACGCGCGTTATTTGCAGGACAACACTTTGTTTAACAGTGATTTCTATGTTACACATATAGCCGGAACCATTCCCAATGAAAGATTTATATTTTCCGGATTTTTATCTCTATTGGGAACATATTTAACATGGATGCCATTTGTGTTACATATTATCGCCACCTTGATTTTTTTAACCGGAATATTCAGGATATTTTCTTTGTATTTAGATTCTAAACCATTGATTTGGTTATCTATTCTGATTCTTTTATTCCCATTGTATAAATTCAATTTAGGGGGAAATGAGCTCTTTTATAATATGTTTATTGCTAGCTATATTGCTAAAGTCATCGGAGTATGGGCGATATATTTTTTTCTTAAGAACAAATATTTTATTTCTTTTATTTTGCTTATTTTTTCTACATTATTGCATCCGACTGTTGGCGGTCAGTTGTTTATTATTTTTATAGCTGCCATGCTCGTGAATTATATTATCGGAAGTAAAAATGAAAACAGAAGAAAAACTTTTTGGGGAATTATTTTATATTTGCTAATTGCAGGTATATATTTGGGGCTACTGTTGAAAGAAGTTAATAATCCGGGAATATCAGATAAAGAGTATTTTGAAATATTTGAATTTAGAAATGCTCATCATTTTTTCCCTCGATACTTTCCGTTGAAATCATATTATATAGAAATACTTTTGTATATTTTGGGAATATATTTTATGATAATATATAAATATGAAAATCTATTAAAATTAAGTCTGATTATTATCCTCGGTATAATTGTTTATTTAACAGGTGCATTTTTGTTTGAAATATCTCTGATACTTAGTACTCAATGGTTCAAATCAACGATTTGGTTGGAATTGTTTTCGTTAATTGCAGTGATGAAATACTTTGAAAAAGAGTTTCCTGTTGTTCTTAAATCATATTTTAATAAAGTACTATTGATTTTTTTGAGTATCATTACTCTAACAAGTAGTATCTTAGCTGTATCCGGATTCTCATATTTCAGGCAAAAGCCATATAGATTGTTTTATGGGCTGAATCTGTCACAGGAAGAAGATTTGGGAATAAAAATAAAAGATAATACAGAAAAAAATGCTGTATTTGTCTATCCAATCGAATTTACCGGTTTTAAATTTTATTCAGAGAGAAGCGCTTATATTGATTTTAAATCGGTCGTTCACCGGCGTGATGCTTTGGGGGAATGGTATAAGCGAATAAAGCAAATTTACGGTATTGATATAAATACGCGAAAATCAGGCAAAAATTTATTTGCTATAGCTAAAGATAATTATAAAAAGGTCGATATAGAAAAATTATCGGAGCTAAAAAATCTCGGTATAGATTATATGGTTCAGTACAATGATGTAGTTCTTGATTTGCCCGTAATAATAAAAAATAATAAATATAAAGTTTATCAAATAAAAAGTAATTCCGGAAAATTATAGAAAAATCACTCATATTTTTGTTTTATTTTGAAAAAGTTTATATATTTGAAAATTATTGTAGCGTTTTGTGTGATATGCGCATCATTATATTTGAAATATTTTATTTTTTAATTTTAAATTAAATATTATGCTGA
>JALSPW010000200.1 GCA_026985735.1 Saprospiraceae bacterium | reverse complement strand
ATCCAAATTACCATCGATTCTTATATTTTCATCCGTTTTATATGCAAAAATCGAATCAGGTTTATTAATCTGAGCATAAACAGCAACAGGAATAAGAAAAAACACTAAAACAAATTTGATTATTCTCATATATATAAATATATTTTTATAATTTTTCTTAATTTTTTATAACTACCAAAGAAAAAATGCATTATCAAAAGGCCAACTGAGAAGTAGCTATAATATTTCAGGGCAAAATTATAAATTAATAAACATATTACGTCAAATCATTGGACGAAATACATATTAGTATCGATAAAAACGTGCTATTCCACTCCCTTTGCCTTATTCCATAATGCATCCATTTCACTCAAGCTCATTTCATTTAAATCTCTATCAGCATTCGCTTCGATATATTCAAATCTTCTTTTAAATTTTTTGTTGGTTTTTTCCAATGCCGTTTCTGGTTCTATCCCTAAAAACCGTGCATAATTGACCAATGCAAAAAGTACATCTCCGAATTCATCCTCTATTCTTTCCTTCCCTTCCTCATTATCAACTGCTACTTTCAGCTCTTCCAATTCTTCCTTTACTTTATCCCATACCTGGTCTGTAGTATCCCATTCAAATCCGACCTGAGCTGTTTTATCTTGCATTCTATAAGCTTTAATCAATGCAGGAAGACTACCGGGTACTCCACCTAAAACAGATTTTTTACCTTCATTTTTCTTTAATTGTTCCCAGTTTTTTTTCACTTCATCACTATCAAGAACTTTAACATCCCCATATATATGAGGATGACGATATATCATTTTCTCATTTAACTTTTTAATAACACCGGAAATATTAAACTTTCCTTTTTCATCAGCTATTTTAGCATAAAATACTATATGCAATAAGATATCTCCCAATTCTTCTTCTATACCTGTCCAATCTTCTTTGATAATAGCATCCGCAAGTTCATATACTTCTTCAATGGTTAAATTTCGTAATGTATGGATTGTTTGCTTTTTGTCCCAGGGACATTGGGACCTTAAATCATCCATAATATTTAATAACTTTTCAAAAGCTGCCAATTTAGTTTGCATATTCCCAAACTTTAATATTAATAATTTGTTATGTTTTTAAATCTACCTATTAAGGTAATAAAACACAAAGAAAAGACAATGAATGAATTTATTTATACTTTGATAATAGTTTTTATAGTAGTGATGCTATCTTTTATTCTTTTCAATGTGAAATTTATTGCAAAAGGTGAAGAATTCAAGAAAACTTGTTCCACCACAGGTGAAAAATGTACTTGCTCCGGAGGCGATGATGACGAAGAAGAATGTCATAATGCGACTTAATTAGTGTCTGTCCATAAAATCATTAAAATTTAAAAACATTCTTTTTGCGATATTTTTATTTTCATTCAATTTTATTTGAAATTTATAACTACCTTTAACTTTTTAAGGTTAATTCAATAATCAACAAACTCTAATAACTTAATAATTATTTATAAAATTAAATCGGAAAAATGAAATTCACTTTATTTGTAGCACTTTTCATTATATTGGATTTAACATCTTGTTCGAAAGGTCAATCCGGAACTAAATTAATATTAGATAATAAAATTAAATTATCAATTCCAGGCAAACTGCACTATAATCAGAAAAAATTCAAAGAGGAATCATCTATAAAAAGTATTAATCACAATATTGAGTATTTTGTAAACGATGATAGCTCAAAAGAAGTTGCATTTATGAAATTGCCGAATATGGGAGGGAATATTGATTTAAAAATAATAGCTGAAATGACTATGAAACCCAATGCATCCAAAGTGTTTTTTAATAACAAAAAACAATTAATGGTATTGAGATGTATATCACTGAATTTGAAGGATTAGATGAAGGAAAGGAAAAATACATAAAAATTATTTACTTTTTATTAGGAGATAATATAGTTATGGGAAAATTCTCAAGTCCTATAGATGAAAAAGATTCATGGGATAGAGAAAGTTCCGAAATTATTCAATCAATAAAAATAAATAGATAAGACGAGCAATTATTGAAAATTTTTAAAATAGAAAATATGTATTTCTGTTCTTACCACTTGTGATTTTCCAAGCTAAAAAGACATATTATAAGATTCAACCAAAAAAATAGTATAAATTTCTCTTTTTGTATTTAAAATATTTTAATCCTTGTCAGGAATTACCATTTCTCTCCACTAATAAAGTAATAATTAAACAAAACTTTATGAAACACAACATCGCCGTTATATACGGTTCGGCAAGGGAAGCAAGACAAGGTATTAAAGCAGCAAAATTTATAATTAACAAACTCAAGGAAAGAGATCATAATGTTACATTT
>JALSPW010000199.1 GCA_026985735.1 Saprospiraceae bacterium | reverse complement strand
ACTTTTCAGACCATCAAAATTGGTTATTGAAAGTATTTTAAGTTTTAGTAACAGTTATCAAGCTTGATTATAAATAGTGTCTATAAGAAAAGCCCTCTATGTGTGTTACATGGGGGTTTTTGTTTTTATTTTTTTATTCATATGTGTGAAATTTTGAATTAAAAAAAAATAATGTAAATTTGTTCTATATTTATAAAAAAGTAACTACTCGAGGAGAATGTTTTATATTGAAAAGTTAAATGAAAAATAATTATCCGGGTGAAATAATTTTGATTAAAAATGTTCTTTTACTTTAAAATTACATTATTTTAGTAGTTCTAATAAAAAAATGATTATGTCTGATAATAAAGAAAAATTGAAAGCCCTGCAAATGACCATTAGCAAATTGGAGAAATCTTATGGTAAAGGTATCATTATGAAATTGGGGGATAAAGCTGTTGTTAATGTAGATGCAATACCAACCGGTTCATTGGGTTTGGATATTGCATTGGGAATTGGAGGATTGCCTAAAGGAAGAGTTATAGAAATTTACGGACCCGAATCTTCAGGAAAGACAACTTTAGCTATTCATGCTATTGCAGAAGCTCAAAAGAGAGGAGGGATTGCGGCATTTATTGATGCGGAACATGCTTTTGATAGGAATTATGCTGAAGCTTTAGGTGTCGATATTGATAATTTGTTGATTTCCCAGCCTGATAATGGAGAACAAGCATTGGAGATAACTGAAAATCTTATCAGATCCGGTGCTATAGATATTATTGTTATTGATTCAGTAGCTGCCTTAACTCCAAGAAGCGAGATTGAAGGTGAGATGGGAGATTCGAAAATGGGACTCCAGGCTAGATTGATGTCTCAGGCTTTAAGAAAGTTAACCGGAACAATCGGCAGAACGGGAGCGACATGTATATTTATAAATCAGCTTAGAGAGAAAATAGGTGTAATGTTTGGGAATCCTGAAACAACTACAGGTGGAAATGCTTTGAAATTCTATTCTTCAATAAGATTGGATATCAGAAAATCGGGTGCTGCCATTAAGGATAAAGAAGGAAATATTGTCGGTAATCCGGTAAAAGTTAAAGTCGTAAAAAATAAACTTGCTGCTCCTTTTAAAATAGCAATGTTTGATATTGTTTATGGTGAAGGAATTTCAAAAATGGGAGAAATTCTTGATATTGCCGTTGAAATGGATCTTATTGCTAAAAGCGGTTCATGGTATAGTTATGCGGGTACTAAAATAGCTCAAGGTAGAAATTCTGCTGTGCAGTTTTTGAAAGATAATCCGGAGGTAGCCGAAGAGTTGGAACAGATAATTAAAGAAAAATATCTACCACACCTGTATAATAAAGAATAAAGTAATTCGAAAGCCTTAAGATTTTTGTAACTACTCAAGTAATATTATTTTGAATAGAAAATAGTTATTTTTTATTTCAAATACACTCTTCATAAATCGTTATGGATTTTTTTGATTATAGAGGAAAGATATTTTGAATCATATTTTTTATAAAAGTATTATTGTATCCAAGTGTTATTGAAAAAAGATTTACTACAGGTATCATATCAATTAATGATATAAAATCGATAATTTGTTAATAAAATACTAAGCTTGTTTATAAGAATATTGCTTGTATTGATTTTTTTGTTTATATTTGGGAATCATTTTGGCTACAATATTTAATGTTGTCCGAATGTTTTATATATGGTCACTATATGTGTTGTTATGGATTTTTATTATTTAACAAAATTATAGATTATGAAAAGAATTAAAAATTTAGCTTTTTTATTATTGATAATGTTTTTTACCCAATCGATATTTGCCCAGAGTATTTTTGGGGTATGGAAGACAATTGATGACAAAACGGGAGATCCTAAGTCTTATGTTAAAATTTATGAAAAAAACGGCAAAGCTTTTGGAAGAGTTGTGAAATTGCTTCCTGCTGCAACGACGGATGTTTGTATAGATTGTCCCGGAGATAAAAACGGTAAAAGTTTGTATGATATCGATATTATATGGGATATGGAACAAGATGGAGATGTTTGGGATGATGGAGATATTGTAGATCCGGCCAATGGTAAGGTTTACAGTTGCAAGATTTCCCTTGATGGCAATGACAAATTGGATGTAAGAGGATATATTGGATTTTCGTTATTTGGTCGTACACAGACCTGGTATAGAGTAAAAGAATAAAAAAATCTATTTTTAAATTCATTGTAACCACTTAGGGGCAATTATGTTATCTGACAAATATTTGTTTTGCAGTAATTAGTGTCTGTTTATAAAGTGCTTGTGTTTTAATGATTTTATGGACAGACACTAATTACTTTAATGCTTGAAATT
>JALSPW010000198.1 GCA_026985735.1 Saprospiraceae bacterium | reverse complement strand
TGGGGACATTTTTCTATACGATGATTCTGATTACGATGATTGCTCTTGTTGTGGATTTTCCCGAAAGAATAGATAAATTCCTTAATGGTCCAATGACCTTAAATGAGATTGTTTTTGATTACTATCTCAATTTTATCCCCTGGATCAACGGGCTTTTATGGCCTTTATTTGCATTATTGTCGGTTATATTTTTTACATCAAGAATGGCCAAAGATACTGAATTTGTGGCTATGCTTAGTTCGGGTATTAATTATTACCGTATTTTAATACCTTATCTGATTGCCGGTGTTTTTATCACGGTAATTCATATTTTTGGAAACAATGTTATAATTCCCCGTAGTACTAAAATAAAAGGTGAATTTGAAAATAAATATTTATATAAATCACAAAAAAAAGTATTGAGTGATAATGTATTTTTTTATCTTAATCCTAATACAGTTGCGTATTTTAAGTATTATAGAAAAAGAGATACTTCGGCAATTGATTTTAGAATGGAAAATTATGATTCAAACAAATTGACTCGGATACTTGTAGCAAATAGGATTAAATTAAAAAAACTGCCAAATAAATGGACAATTCAGGATTATTATATAAGGAAGATAAATGATATGGATGAAAATTTAATAGTGAAAAAAGGTGATAAAATGGATACTGTCCTGAATCTTTTTCCTACTGACTTTGTTCATTATGAAAATTTACCTATGCTAATGACTTCTTCCGAGATGCGTGATTATATTGAATATGAAAGGCAAAAAGGACTTAGTACCGCTACGCAATTGGTAGTTGAATTGCAACGGAGAAATGCAGATCCGATATCTATCATCTTTTTGACAATGATAGGATTTGCCATTGCATCGCGCAAATCACGTGAGGGTATGGGGTGGAATTTGGCTATTGGTGTAGGAATAGGAAGCCTTTATGTGTTGGCTTCAAAGTTTTCAATAACATTTGCCAATAGCATTGATATAAATCCTGTACTTGCCGTTTGGTTACCTAATATTATCTTTGGTATTATAGCTATATTCCTGGTTGTTAAAGGACAAAAATAATCTTTTGTTGAAAGTTGTTAATATTCTATTCTTTAAAAATTTTAATAACCTTGCTTTTTTTTCCTGCTATAATTTTAACAAAATAAATACCTGAAGGATATTCTTTAAGATAGAAATGCTTTTCAAATTTATTGTCCTCATATCTAAAATCTTTTATTTCATTTCCATAGCAATCAAAAATATTAATCTTAAAATTAGAATAAATATTGTTTCCCTTTACAGTAAATTGGTTTTTACCCGGATTTGGATAAATATAGAAATTGTTATTTTGAGGCAATTCCTTTGTTTTTGTGAAATTTAAAGAAACGGATATAACAACTGTATCGCTAAAACAATCATTAGAAGCTATCAGTGTAATATTGTAATCTCCCGGGGATTTATAAAAATGTACAGGTTCAAATTCAATAGAGGTAGAATCATCTCCAAAATTCCATTCCCATTTGTTAGAATTAACCGAAGTATTTGTAATAGTTACTTTATTTGTATCTATACCTATTGAAAAGGATGCTGCCGGACGTAAAACTTCTGTTTGGATATCGGTGAAAATACCTTGACTAAGATTAAAATAACTACCACTGGGAGTTTTTTGTAAAACGGTAGCACGTACCATGTAAAAATAAGTTCCTGATTCTTCTATGCATTTATCTCGAAATGTTGTTGAATCTACAGGAATATCATTCAACAACATATAATGTCCGTTGTGCTTATCAGACCGATAAATATAATATCCGGATACTGAATCGGATGAATCCGACCAGTTCAATTGTACATCAAGACCATCAAAAGAAGCATCCGGATCTTTCGGAGGAGCAAGTATATGCAGTCTCAAAGTAGGATCCCCCATCAAACCCATACTTACAATATTGCCTAAAAAAGAAAGAGGTGAATTATAGAATATTCCATTGTTATTCATGTTCAAGCGTGCGGAATATCCAATATTTGCACCCATTGCCATGTGATGAAAATACCAATGAGGTCTACCACTCCAGCAATTTGTTAAAATAGTACCCTGAGCCAAAGGAGCTCTTAATATGTTGTTTTTTGAATCCCAATCTCCGAAATAGCTACCAAATAAACAAGAAAATATTCCTTTTAAACTATCTCCGGCTAAATCAGATGTTTTGCCAATTCCATTGCAACTTGTAAATGATCCTCCTCCGCATCCGTATGACCAAATATATGATGAAGTATCCATACTCATTCTGTAATCTCCCTTTGCAACATTATCGGGATGAAGCATAGGAGCAAAACTTTTCCATGCTGATCCGGCAAAGGCTTCTCCCCCGAAACCACCAAAATTGTCATCAATAACTCCTCTCATTTCTGCTCGGATTTCTCCGGTTTTATATTTATGATCTTTTATTAAATAATTTCTTAATAATTCTTTTTCAGGAAGTGAAAAAGCAGGCATATCATAAAAATCAACCCTTCCTACTTCCAATTCAAGTTGAGAGGCAAAATAGGATTGATCGAATTTACCATCTCCTGGAATATTGTGATTTTTATTTCTGGCAGCAGTTGTATTATTGACATAAAAATCAGTCCAGTTGCCATTGACATCCCCGTAATATCCATCTGCTGGCCATGCTCCTTTATGATTTCCATGTCCGTCAGGGTTTAAATTTCCGGAATATGGAACAGGTAAATGACCGAGACAAAATACAGCATTAAGATTAGGAGAAGCTTTATATTCTTCCAGAATAATCTGTTTTACAAAAGAGACACTGCTGTCTCTATTGATATAATGTGTTGCAACTTGCCAACCATCTCCTATGAAATCATCTGTCAAAAGGGATATTTCTTCAGATAAATCCTTTGCGAATAAAGTATCAACTAATAATAATATTTTACCTCTATAATGAACCGGAGGCAATTCAATGCCGGTATTTATATATCCATATCCTGTAGTTGAACCGGTTTTCCTAATTTGATATTCATAAGATTTGCCAATAACAACATTTGTGTCTACATAAAAAGTAACATTCTCTTCCGTTGTTGCTACAGGGACTCCCCATGAATCGCCGTTTATCGATTTTTTATAGATATAATATTTAGTGGCATTATTGACAGGTTTCCAATGAATGGTAATTTTATTGGAATCGGGATTTATATCTGCCCATGTTTGAACGGAATAATCTATGGCAGGTTGTGCTAAAACGGAAAATGATATTATAGTAATAATAATACTGTAAAGTGATTTCATTTTTTATTTTTTTGATGACTACTAAGTTGAATATTGAAAATAATAAGGCATAAATTTAAGCAATAGTCTTCAAAAAATGAAATTTTTATGATAAAAACTGTTTTTATAAATAGAAGAAGGAAAAACTAAACTTATATATTCAGGATAAAAAAAAGAGCAACATAATATATATTGCTCTTTTGATCTGCGGAGGAGGAGGGATTCGAACCCTCGGTACCCTCGCGAGTACGCCGGTTTTCAAGACCGGTGCATTCAACCGCTCTGCCACCCCTCCATTCATGCCGGATTTTAAAACGGAATGCAAAGGTAAAATTATTTTTATAATTCTGCAAATGAATATAATTTTTTTTTCAAGCAAAATACTCCTGTCTAAAAAGTTATTTTTTACTTTTACGTTTATGATTATTATTCAAAATAAAATATTAGTAAAAATTATCACTTTTAATTTTGCTCGGGCAATTACTCTTTTTCCTTTTATTATATTGAGGGATAAAAATTTAAAAAATGATAAAATTATTTTGAATCATGAGAAAATTCATATCAGACAACAATTAGAGTTGTTGATTATTCCTTTTTATTTACTATATTTTTTAGAGTTTATTTTTAAATATTTCAAGTATAAATCAAGATATATTGCTTATAGAAATATATCTTTTGAAAAAGAAGCTTATGAAAATGAAACAAATCAAATGTATTTGAAATCAAGGAAATGGTATGGATTTTTAAATTATTTATAATGACATAATAAAACTCTTTCTTCTATCCTCATCCCCCGGACGTTTCTCCTTTTTTTAATATTTTGAATTCAAAAAATAATATCAGGAAAAAGTAGAAGGGGAGAAATGGCACTTATACCAAATCACAACCAATATGCTGATTATAAAAACTAATTCTTTTTCTATTTCACCTTCTTTATTACGGTTTGGTATCACTAAAGTGTTTTTCCGATTCAACCGATTTATTTACTTTAATAACTTTACTTATTTTTATTTATCAATTAATTGTCTTATTATCAACTTGTTATTAAAATTATTGTTTTTAGTGGGTAATTGTTCTGATTTTATAATCAAGCATTATTATGTGTCGCCCGGGTGATTTTTTATCGAAATAGTATCACAATATTTAATCTTTATTCGTTTATTATTTATATTTGGTCTTTTTTAGTTTCAATATGATTATTGAAATTATGTTGTCACAGTTTTTTTTAATTAAATATTTATTTAAATGAATAAAGTTATAGTATTAATAGTTTCTCTTTTTATGTCTTCATATTTGTTTTCACAAGAAAATAAAATGCCGCAAAATAATTCCGAAAAAGTATCATGGGAAGAAATGATATTGAGATCCGATTATAGTTTTCAGGATATTAGGAAAGCTTTTTATGAAAAGTGGAAAGATCATAATTATGTCAAAGACGACGGATATAAAATTTTTAAAAGGTGGGAATATTGGATGGAGTATTTTATAGATTCAACCGGAGTATTTGATAAGAATGCTATTGAAAAAGAATATCTTCAATATACTAGACGAAAAAATGAGGATTTTTATCGGGAATCAGCCGGTAATTGGGAGCAATTGGGGCCTTATGGTTTTATTTCATCTTATGGTATTGGCAGGGTCAATGTAGTTGCTTATGATCCTAATAACCATGATGTATTATGGTTAGGTGCTCCTGCGGGTGGTCTCTGGAAATCTACAGACAGGGGTGAGTCCTGGACTGCATACAGTAAAGATTTTAGAATGATGGGAATTTCCGATATTGCAATAGATCCTGATAATACCGATATTATCTATGTCGCTACAGGAGATAGAGATGCAGGGGATACATATACTTACGGTTTGATGAAAACCGTTGACGGAGGAGCAACCTGGACAAAGTTGAATATGCAAAATGTCAATAAAATAACAAGAGTTTTAATATCTCCGGAATCTACACAGACATTGGTTGTAGCGACTAATACGGGAATATTTAAATCTACTGACGGTGGAAATTCATGGAATAAGACTTTTTCAGGAAAATACATAAAGCACATGGAATATAAGCCCGGAGATTTTAACTATATATATGCAACGGATTATTCGTATGGAAATGCAAATTCAAAATTTTATAGGAGTATTGATGCTGCTGAAAGTTTTGAAACTATTAATATAGACAGTTTGCCTTCGACTGTTGGTAGAATTGCTATTGGAGTGACAAAAGCTGCTCCTGATAAAGTGTTTTTGCTTGCCGGAATTAATAATAGCGGTTGGGATAGTAATGATTTTGAAGGGATTTATGTTTCGGAGGATAGTGGATTGACATTTTCACAGGTGGAAGTATCATCCCCTCCTGATATGGGTTCGCAATCATGGTATGACTGGACATTTGGAGTATCTCCTGAAAATCCTAAAGTGTTATATGCCGGAGGAGTCAATGCATATAAATCAAATAATGGTGGTGTCAGTTGGAATAGAATGAGTAATTGGAACGGAGATCATTTTCATGTAGATCACCATTATCTTGGGTTTCAGCCAGGTACAAATGTTTTATTTGTTGGAAACGATGGCGGGGTATATTATTCGGATAATAAAGGAAATACCTGGCATTCTTTAAATGAATATTTATCTATTACACAATATTATAAAATAAGTTCAGCCTCTAATAATCCCGAATTAATAATCGGTGGTTCACAGGATAATGGAACACACATGTTGGATATAACAGGTTGGACAAGAGTAATGGGTGGTGATGGAATGGATTGCTTGATTGATTATAGCAATTCCAACAATGTTTTTGCAAGTTATCAGCAAGGTTATTTGAGGAAATCAATTAATAAAGGTAATAATTTTCATGATATGCTGAACCCGTCAATTACAAATGAGGCAGGTGCTTGGGTTACACCTTTTGTGATGGATCCGGTGGAATCCAAAATAATGTATGCAGGATTTGAAAGCATATGGAAATCAATTGATAAAGGTGATAATTGGGAAAATATATCAGGCCCCCTATATGAAGGAGAGACTATAAGAGGCATTGCTGTAGCTCCATCTGATAATAATTATATTTACGCTTTTTATTTGGATAAAATATTTAAATCGACTGATAAAGGTGAAACTTGGAATGAAATAAATAAACCGAATGGTAATACAATCAGGGAAATTGCAATTAGTCCAAGAGATAAAGATAAATTGTGGATAGCAGTAAACAGAGATGTGTTTATGAGTACTGACGGCGGTGGTAGCTGGATTAATATTGACGGAACACTACCCAAAGTTCCCATGACTTCAGTAGTTGCTCAGGATAATGATTTGGAAAGCGTCTATCTCGGAACTTATATCGGTGTTTTTTATACGGATAATACTATGACGGATTGGATTCCTTTTAATGATGGTTTACCACCTGTCAGAATTGGTGAATTGGAGATAGACAGACAATTTGGAAAATTGCGAGCAGGAACTTTTGGAAGAGGGATGTGGCAAACAGATCTTTATGATTTGGGTAATGGTGCGCCATTGTGTACAAATTTGATCTCTCCTGCAACGGGTTCAAAGATTTTTGATGAAAGTATAGAGCTAAAATGGAGAAATATAAGTAATGCGGATGGATATATAATAAATATTGGATCTGAAGAAGGTGAAAATGATATTTTGGATAGCCTTGATGTTGGAAATATCACCTCTTACACCTGGGATAATATAGAGTATGACGGTAAAGTCTATATCGAAATAATTCCATATAATAGTATGGGTTTTGCAGGTTCCTGTCAGAGCGATGTTTTATATATCGGTTGTTTTTATGAAGATAAAGATGCTTTGGTAGAGTTTTATAAAAAAACAGGTGGTGAATTATGGAAGAATAAATGGGATACGACAAATTGTGATATTAGCCAATGGTACGGTGTGAAAACCAATGAAGAGGGCAGGGTTGTTTCATTGGATTTGGATGGAAATATTGATGATAGTCCTTCTTACTTTGCTACAGGAAATAATCTGTCAGGAGAGATAGATAGTATTATTAGGAAATTTGAATTTTTAAAGTCTTTATATCTTGGTGGAAATAAACTTAAAGGTAAGATCCCCTCGAATATTTCAAAATTAAAAGGGTTGCAATATCTTGATTTGAGTAATAATGATTTTTCAGGAGAATTTCCAAAGGAATTAACGGATTTAAACAAATTACGATATTTGGATCTTAGCAATAATAATTTTTCAGGAGAAATTAATGCAAATTTTGGAAACTGGACTTCTTTAACTCAATTAAATTTAGCTAATAATAATTTTTGGGGTAAAATTCCTATATCAGTTGGAACTCTTAAAGACGCCTGGTCTATAAATATGTCAAATAATGCCTTCTCGGGTTCAATTCCATTTCAGTTTTGGTTTTTAAAATCTCTTGCTGTATTGGATTTATCCAATAATAATTTGACGGGAAAATTATCTAAGCAAATATCGGGAGCTACCGGTCTTGCTTTTTTAAATTTGAGAAATAATAATATCACCAATACTATTCCCGAATCACTGGGAAACAAAAATTGGGAATCTTTAGATATCGCATTTAATGATTTGGAAGGATGCTTTCCTGATAATTTAAAAAAATTGTGTGGACAATCTGTTAATTTTATAGGAAATAGCAGATTGCCGGGTAATGGGGATTTTAATGCTTTTTGCAATAATAGCAAAGGGATGTGTTCCAAATTGCCTGAATGTTCGTCCGGATTGAATTTCGAAAACAACGGTACAGATACTTTGCCTTTTGATACACCTGTCAAATGGAGTGCGGTTGAAAATGCAAAAGGGTACTATTTGCAGTTAGGAACCACAAGCGGCGGGAATGATATTTTAGATAGACTGGATGTAGGGAGTGTTACTTATTTTGATGCCGGGGAATTGCCTAAGAAATCCACAATTTATGTGAATTTAACACCATACAATAAATATGGTAACGCTTATGGTTGTGATGAATTTACATTTACTACTTCAGATATCAGTTCGGGAATAAAAAACGATACTTTGAATTTTGGTAAATTAGTTGAAATGTTTCCAAATCCGGCAAAAGACTTTATAACCGTTAAAAAACTAAGTGGAGACATAAATTCTATCGATATTGAAATATATGATTTTGCCGGCAGGTCGATAAAAAGTAAAATATTAGAAAGGAATGTCTATAAAAAAATAATTGATATTTCAATTTTAAATTCCGGAGTTTATTTTGTTAAAATGAATATTGATAATGCTGTTTATTATAAAAAATTGATTGTTCAGTAGTTGTAAAATAGTTAATGGTTGATGAAATTTCTATTGTCTCCGGATAAATTTAAAGGTTCACTTTCGGCAATGGAAGTTTGTGAAGCTATTGGTAAAGGATTGTCAGGATCCGGTCGAAATGTTGAATTTATTATGCATCCCCTTGCAGATGGTGGCGAGGGATCCCTTGAGATACTGGAAAATTATTTGACGACAGAAAGGGTGTCAATTGAAGTAAGTAATTCAATCGGAGAAAAGACAAAAGCTTGGTATCTTTTATATGATAAAAATGCTTATGTGGAATTGGCATCTGCATCGGGATTGGAGTTGCTGGATGCTGATGAAAGAAATCCGATGCACACTTCCACTTATGGTACAGGGCTTATGATTCTTGATGCAATAAATAAAGGCGTTGAAAATATTTTTTTATTCATAGGAGGTAGTTCTACAAATGATGCGGGAACAGGTATCTTAAAAGCCTTGGGATATAAGTTTTTAAATAAATCAGGGCAAGAGCTTATGCCAATAGGTGAAAATCTAATTAAAATAAGGACTATTCAAAGTGATTTTTTAAAATATAATCCTGGGAAAGTCCATTTTCATGTACTGTGTGATGTAGATAATGTATTAGCGGGTAAAACCGGAGCAGCTTATGTATATGCCAAACAAAAGGGGGCTTCGGATGCTGAAATAGATATTTTGGATCAAGGCTTATTCAGATTTTCCGAAGTAATCAAGAGTGATACCGGTGTCGATATTTCTGCGATAAAGGGGGGCGGTGCAGCCGGAGGTGTTGCGGCCGGAATGTTTGGGGTATTAAATGCCGGGATCAAAAGCGGAATTGATTTTATTATTGATATTACCGGATTTAAACAACATTTGGCATGGGCGGATTTTGTTGTTACGGGAGAAGGAAAGTTGGATAAACAGTCTATGCAGGGTAAAGTGGTTGGAAAGGTAGCATTGTTATCAAGAAAGTATAATAAACCTTTGATTTTGTTTGTAGGAAAAAATGATTTATCCGGTATTGAACTTCAGAAACTTAGTGCATATTATATGGATTCGGTATCTGTATATTCAAAGAATAACTATGACGCTATTAACAATGCAAAAGAATATTTAACCAAAATGGCAAACGGGTTTTTGTTATCTATATCTTAATTTTTATTGCATACTCCTTTTTTATCTCTTTCATTACAAAGGAACTTTGTACATGAGCGATATTTTCTATGGCTGCCAATTTTGTAGTGATAAAATTTTGATATTCGTCCATATCTTCGGCATAGACAGTCAAAAGATAATCATATTGACCGGCAATATGGTAACAAGCCTGTACTTCTTCAAGTCTTACTATTTTATCTTGAAATTTATTTATGTATTTCAGAGTGTGTTCCTTTAAGGAAACATTGCAAAATGCTAAAATATTTTTTCCTGCTTTTTTTGGGTCAATTATAGTAATTGTTTTTTTGATTATACCTGAACGTTTTAGCTTTTTAATCCTTTCATATACCGGAGTTATAGTCAATCCTAATTGTGCTGCAATTTCTTTATTTGTGAAATTGGCATCTTCCTGAAGCATCTCAAGGATTTTTTTATCTGTGTTGTCCAATTCAATTTTATGCGAAAAATTTTCCATATTAATTGTTTTAAATGTAAAAATAAGAAAAAATATCTATAAATAATATGAAAATTAGAAATGATTTCTATGTTATTGATATAATGTAGAAAAAAGCATAACTTTACCTAAATTTTAAAGAACTATTGATATGAAGAAAACAAATCACAAAATGCATCCGGAAACACACATGACTTCTTTGGGATATGATCCTTTTTTGTCTGAAGGTTCGGTAAAAAGCCCTATTTTTCAAACATCAACCTTTGCTTTTAAGTCTGCAGCAGAGGGTAAAGCTTTTTTTGAACTTGCTTATGGTTTGCGAGATGCCAAAAATGGTGAACAAATGGGATTGATATATAGCAGGTTGAATAATCCCAATTTACAGATTTTGGAAGAGAGGCTTGCTGTGTGGGATAGTGCGGATGATTGTGCTGTTTTCGAAAGCGGAATGGCCGCCATATCTACGGTGTTACTGGAATTTTTAAAGCCCGGGGATTTGTTTTTGTTTGGAAATCCTGTATATGGTGGAACCAGTTATTTTATAAATCATATACTGACAGGGTTTGGGGTTCATGTTGTAAGTTTTACAGCTGATCATACCAAGGAAGAAATAATAGATTTAGTGGAAAAAACCGGATTACAAAACAGGTTAAAAGCTATCTATGTTGAGACACCCGGTAATCCTACAAATGCTATGATTGATATTGAAATGACTAAGGAGATTGCTGAATATTTTTCTACTGAAGAGTTTAAATTACCACTGGTAGTTGACAATACTTTTCTCGGTCCTGTTTTTCAACATCCGATGGATCACGGTGCGGATTTGGTAGTATATTCAGCTACAAAATATATAGGTGGACATAGTGATATTATAGCCGGTGTGGTTTCAGGTAAGGCAGATTTAATGGCCAGGGTAAAAGGCCTAAGAACATTTTTGGGGAATATGGCTAGTCCTTGGACTTCATGGTTGCTTATGAGAAGTCTTGAGACATTAAAGATAAGAATGGAAAAACAATCCTTCAATGCTCAAAAGATAGCACAGCATCTCTTAAATCATCCTAAAATAGAAAAAGTTTCTTATCTCGGTTTATTAGATGAAGGCACAAGGCAAAAGGAAATATTCGACAGACAATGTCTTGGACCTGGTGGTATGGTATCTTTTTATGTGAAAGGAGGGGAGAAAGAGGCGTTCAAATTTATTGATAGTACAATAATACCCAAAGTGGCAGTTAGTCTTGGCAGTACGGAATCTTTAATACAGCATCCTGCTACCATGACTCATGCTGAAATTCCTTTGGAAGAAAAAAAATATCTTAATATTACAGCTAATTTGGTAAGACTATCAGTTGGTGTGGAAAATTATGAAGATCTTATTTGGGATATGGAGCAGGCTCTGGATAAGATTTAATCCGCAGTCACCAGATAATGTCTGTCCGTAAAGTCATTTAAAAATCGCACTTTATGGACAAACTTCAGGTAAAATTAAACCTTTTATTAATATTTAAGTCCAACTTATATTGTTATTAGCAAAAATTCGTGTTTGTCTATAATGTTAAAAGCCTGGGCCATAATGTTTCAGATAGATGTTTGCTAAATGTTTAAATTCAAGTAGTCTCATTATAAGGCGGGATAGCTGGTTCAGGCAAGAGTATGACAAAGGAGCCGGATATTGTAAACAGACCATTAAAAAATATTGACTTTAAGTTTCCTGTAATTTGAAAAATAGAACAGTGATGACTATTCTTTTTGAGTGATTACCTTTTAGGAAAATAATTTATTAAGAGATGAAAAAAATTATTAATATTCTTATTTTAACGGTTTTTTCTTTTTATGTACAGGCACAATCATATAGTATTATTGTAAATCAATCTACAAATGGGGATACGTTATTGATGCCTCTTTTGGGAGTAATATCTGGCCCTTTACCACCTCCCTCATCACCATTACCCGATATTACATCTCAATTGCAGGATATCGGCGTGACTTCGATCAGAAATAATGATAATTATGATGATAAACTTGATATGGAAGCTTTATTTCGTTGTTCTGATTGTTTTGATAATAATTTTCAAAATATAAATTGGGTGCCTGCCTGGTGTTGTAATCCCGGAATAAGCGATAATTTACATTTTGAAGAAAGTGATATTTTATTTCGGGCAATTCGTGATGGGGGTTTTAATCTTTTCTTCAGGTTAGGAGGGGAAACTCAAAGTGGTTTGCCAAATCAACATCATGTATTTAGAGGACCCCAAGATACGATATCTGAAAATAATTGGATAAAAGCGGCTGTTCCCGTTGTTAAGCATTATGATAATTTTGAAGATAATGTAAAACAACTTGATTATTTGGATATATGGACAGAATGGCCTAACGGAGATTTTTGGGAGCGTAGTGATGAAGAGTTTATTTGGTTTTTCACCAAAGCTTTAGATAAATTAAAAGCACATTTCCCGGATAAAAAAATAGGAGGTCCAGGTTTTCTTGTCCCGACGGTATTTGTAATAAAAGGGAAAGTACAAAACAAAGCTACCGATTTGCTAACATCTTTGTATAATCACAAAGTGAAACCGGATTTTATCAGTTGGCATCTGTGGAGTCTTAAACCTATGGATTATTATAAAGCCGGTGAAAATTTTCGTAAATTACTTGATGGGACACCACCATTTATCAATGTTCCCTGGTCAGGTTCCGGATTTTTTGATGATGTGGAAATAATATGTGGAGCGTGGGGTACACCAAAATTGAATGTGCCGGATTGGGAGGTTTATTCGCTTTACAATAAGCAAAGAGGTGCAGCTTTGTTAACAGCTGACTGGATTGCCATGCAAGAGACAAATACCGTAAGAGCATATTATTACCGTGATGCAGATCCGAAATCAAATCCTGATACTACTATAGGTGATAAGGGGACTTCAGGAATGTTTTACGGAGATGCTTTAGCTACCTACAAACCCAAAGCTTATGCATTTAAATTATGGAGTAGATTATTTAAAGAATTTCCTCAAAAACTATCTTGTAATTTCCCTGTATATGCATCTTCTGTTCCAATACAGGAATCTCCGAAATTATGGGTACTATCTGCAAAAAATAATCTGAATGCTTTTGGATTTTTAATCGCAAACACTGATAGTTTAAACAAAATAGCAACGATAGATATATCAGCGGTTTCATCTCTTGTATTAGACACTTCTGATTTTGATATTTATTATTATTTGGTTAACGACAATGAAAATGGTGATATTGAATATCAAAACTACTCTAATGCTTTTAATATTCCAATGCAAACAGTTGTTTTAGTAAGAATTCTGCCAAAAAAATATTTAAATATATCATCAAAGATACAATCCGTCGGCATACGAATATTTCCAAATCCTGTATCAAATACACTTTATATTGAAAAAGCAGAAGGGTTTGATGTCAAACTTATTGATATGTCAGGGAAAACAGTTTTTGTTAAAACAAAAGTTAATGATAAAATATTAGTTATTGATGTTTCAAATTTCACAAAGGGAGTTTATTTCATAAAACTATATAATGAAAACCAAAACAATATTTTAATAAGGAAAGTGATTGTTTTTTAAAGCTCAATTACTCTACTTTTGCCACTCTGATAAGGTTTGTTCTTTGTTTCTCAAAAACAGGCATTGAACCCGTATGAACAATTATGTCTCCTTCTTTTACGAGATTTTTTTCTTTTAAAATATTGGCAAGATTGATGTGGGTTTGTTCGGTATTGGTATTTTTATTGTAATAAAATCCCCGAACTCCTCTTACAAGATTTAGAGTGGAGAGAATAGATCTTACTTTTGAGAATATATATATTTGAGCATTAGGTCTGAAACTGGAAACTTTAAAAGCGGTATAACCTGAAATTGTTAACCCAACAATAGCCTTGGCATTTAATTCATTAGATATTTTTGCCGCGTTGAAACAGATGATATCACTGGTGAAAGTACTGCATTTGGGTTCCGGTTTAGGTCTGTCTTTTGGAGGTTTGAAAGATTTTTCGGCACCTTTTAGGATCTTATCCATTATATGCACTACTTCTTTTGGATGAAGTCCCATTGCGGTTTCTCCGCTGAGCATCACTGCATCGGCTCCTTGCAAAACGGCATTTGCTACATCTATCACTTCTGCACGGGTAGGAGTGGTATTGTTTATCATGGATTCCATCATTTGAGTGGCTACAATGACTACTTTGGATTTTTTAATACTTGTTTCTATCAGGTATTTTTGCACACCCGGCAATTCTTCAATTGGGATTTCTACTCCCAAATCTCCTCTTGCCACCATAATAGCATCAGAATATTTAAGTATCTTTTTTATGTTTTTTACAGCTTCAGGTTTTTCTATTTTAGCTATTATTTTTGCCGGATGTTTATGCTTTTTTATAATCTTATGAAGATCCCGTACATTTGTGTCATTTCTTACAAAAGATAAAGCTATCCAATTGACACGCTGTTGAAAAATAAATTCAAGATCTTTTATATCTTTTTCCGTTAATGACGGTAAATTCATTTCGGTGTCAGGAAAATTCACACCTTTACGGGACGTTACGATTCCGCCGTTTATCACTATAGCGCTGATCTTTCCATTATTTTTGCCGGAAAGTATTTTAAGAACAATTTTGCCATCATCGATAAATACTTTTTCTCCTTTTTTTACATCTTTTTCCAGATTGGGATAAGAAATATAGATATTTTCTTTATCGCTTATCATATTGTCACTACTGATGTTCACTATTTCTCCGGATTTAAGTATGAACTTATTATTTTTAATATCACCGATTCTGATTTTTGGACCTTGCAAATCAGCCAATATTCCTAAAGTCATGTCATATTCTTCATTGATTTCATCGATGTCTTGCATTAATCTTTTGTACAAGTTTAAATCACTATGTGAAAAATTGAACCTGAAAACATCTACACCTGATTTAGCGAGTTCAAAAATTTTTTCTTTTGTGTTAGTGGCTGGTCCAATAGTAGCTATTATTTTAGTGTTTCGTAGTTTTTTCATTCTAAGTTGAAATTTGGTCTTAATAAGGTTGTAGTTAAAAGATTAACAGTATTATTTATTTATTGTTTAATCCGTAGTATTAACACCGGTGAATTATAAATTACAAATTTTCACTTACTGATTATTGCTCACTGTTTAAAAATTCCAAATTACGAAGATTTTATATAAAAAAATAATATATTTAAAATAAATATTTGTAACTTTAAGGCAAAAAACAATCATGGAAGAAACAAGTAGTTCCATAGTGGAGATGAAAGTCGAATTATGGAGAAAAATATTGTTTGTAATTGCTCCTTTTTTAGCATTATATATAATATTTTTTACGAAACTGGATTCTGATAATCCGGCAGTGAGCAATACGCTTGCTGTTGCAGTGTGGATGGCATTATGGTGGGTATCTGAAATTGTACCGCTTGCAATTACGTCATTATTGCCTATAGTATTGTTTCCTGTGCTTGGCATAATGAGTGGCAAAGCTGTATCAGCTACATATTTTAATGATGTTATATTTTTGTTTATAGGAGGATTTCTAATAGCCCTGGCTATTCAGAAATGGAATCTGCACAAGAGAATTGCATTGAAAATATTAATGATAGTAGGTGTCAGTCCCGGTAAGATATTATTTGGATTTATGTTTGCCACTGCATTTCTGTCTATGTGGATTAGTAATACAGCTACCACAATGATGATGGTACCTATTTTATTGTCTATTATTGTAAAACTTGAAGAACTTAATAGCAGGGAAAAAATAAAGCATTTTGCTGTCGGTTTGTTATTGGCAACAGCATATAGTGCTTCTGTCGGAGGGATTGCAACACTGGTTGGAACACCGCCGAATCTTGCATTTTCAAGTATTTTCAAAGAAACATTTACAAACGCACCTGAAATAAGTTTTGCGACTTGGTTTATTTTCGCTTTGCCTATTTCTGTGATTTTATTCATAATATTATATCTATATCTTTACTTTGTATTTATTAAAAAGGATAAAAATTGGAAGAAAATAGATAAAAGTACTCTTAAGCAAGAATATAAGTTATTGGGAAAAATGTCGTACGAAGAAATTGTACTCAGCATTGTATTCGTAACAATTGCTTTTTTATGGTTTTTCAGATCTGATTTGTCATTTGGATTTTTACAAATAAAAGGATGGGCTTCATTATTTCATTATCCAAAATATCTTAATGACGGGACGGTGGCAATATTAGTTGCCATTACTTTGTTTTTAATTCCTTCTAAAAAAGAAAAAGGCCGGTTTTTGATGGATTGGAAAGCAGCTGAAGATATTCCATGGGAGATTATATTGTTGTTTGGCGGTGGTTTTGCCTTGGCAGCCGGATTTAAAGGGTCAGGTTTATCGATGTGGTTTGGTCATCAGTTGATTTGGATGAAAAATGTTCATCCGTTGATTATTATTTTCAGTATTTCCATTTTGATTACTTTTTTGACGGAATTGACTTCCAATACGGCAACTGTTCAGACATTTTTACCGATATTAGCAGGTTTGGCGGTTAGTATTGAGACCAATCCTTTATTGTTTATGCTTCCTGCTACAATTGCCGGTTCTATGGCTTTTATGTTGCCGGTTGCTACGCCACCAAACGCTATTGTATTCGGTACGCGAAGATTGAGGATAACACAAATGGCAAAAACGGGATTGTTTTTAAATATAGTAGGGGCTATTGTCTTGACATTTTTCGTGTATTATTTCGGTACTTATATATTTAATATTAATTTATCCGAATTTCCCCAGTGGGCTAGATGATAAAGTTGGGTATTGTGATATTTCAATAAAAAATCCCTCTGCATAATTATGAAGAGGGATTGTATAGTGTATGTCCATAAAATCATTGATGAATCTAACTCTTTATAGACAGACGCTAATTAGAAGAAGTCTATCCTTCTCAAGAAAATATTTTAAAAAAAGAAGTGCAACTAAAAGTTGCACTTCAAGATAACTTATTTGATAACAACCATTTTCTTTGTAGCTGAATATTTTCCTGCACTCAAGGTATAGTACAATATTCCTGTAGTATTTATTTCAGATTTATTGATATTGATACTATTCAATCCTTTTTCTGCAATACCTTTGGTTTTATATATCAATTTTCCCGTTATGTCATAAATATTAAATTCATATTTGCTGCTTTCAGGGATGTTGAATGTTATTTCAGTACTATTAGTGAAAGGATTAGGTCTGTTTTGCATCAATTCAAAATCTGAATCCATATTTCTGAATTCCAGTTCAACATTCATTTTATCCAATGAGGAATTATATGCTTCCTTTTTAGTAATGTCTGAATTTACTGAAATCACATCGCTGATAGTTGTATTTGCATCGCTTTCGAATATTAAAGTAAACAATACCGCATCATCTTCAATGTCAATAGCAGTAGGATTGAACCAACTCACCGGTAGATATCCTTTGGATAATCTGTTTGTAGCGATGTTATTGAGATTCATATCTATTGCTCCTGCTTCGATATTTTCAAAACTTAAAATGTCAGAGTCGAATGCAAGAGTTGCTTGAAATCCTTGGATACCTTTGAAATCTTTTGCTAAAACAGGAATTTCTACAGTATGGTTTCTCTGTACTCTATTGTTGTTTATGACAAATGATAAAGTTTCACTGTTTCTTGATTCAACTTCACCGTTTCCGTTTACGGTAGCATCTCCACTGGCATCACCGATTTTAACCGCAATGAAATTGACGTTCATATCATTTTCGAGATCTGAAATCTTGAAGTTCTGTGGATAATTTTCAGCAATTGGATTTTTAGGATTCTCAAATGTATAATCACTTGATATATATTTCCATGCATTATTTTGATCCAGTCCTTCATTTACTCCAAGAATAAGTTTTCTCAAAGTTAAAATATCCGATGCGCTTATTTTCTTGTCATTATTGACATCTGAAGCAATCATAGCATAAGGTGAAGTCAGATCTTTAATTCCAAGAATGTGTTTTTGGATATATACGAGGTCTAACGTAGAAAGTCCATTCATATAATCATTTCCCGATTGAGGAGCGACTGTATAATTTTTTCCATATTCAACCGGAGGAAATTCATATTTACCTTCACTATTGGTCTTTTGAATACCTAATTCACTGCCTAAAAGGCTAATTTCTACATTTTCAACAGGTTCATTATCAATGTTTACTATAGCTCCTGCTACAATACCATGTGGTATTGGATTGTTGCACAAGGAGAAGTTGTCTTGAACTTCAATTGATGTTTCGCAAAAATCTTGTGTTACGGTACCATCAGGCAATAATGCGGTTACCCACAATTGAATAGGTTGAACTCCAAGATCACTACAAGTATAAGTTTTTGTGTGATCGGAAGTATCACTGCTAAATGATAATACTAGATCGTAACCACATGTATGATATGAACCTCCGTCAAACATCGTATCGGATATCATTGCAGCAGGACCGCTTGGCATTTGAGTCAAATCAACCGTTAATCCGTCTATACAAATCGGAGTAGGCTTTTTACAATTTTGAATTGTGAATAACTGCTCTTTAACAACACTATTTCCACATTGATCCCAAACTTGCCATAGAATCTTATGTGTACCAATCGGATAATCTCCACTTGCATCTAATGTATTTCCACTAAAAATAGCTGAATTAAAATCCCAAACTCCTACAGCATTATCATTGTTATAATCCAAGTAATATTTCCATCTTAAATCTTCATCCTGAGTACAATCATCCGAACTGGTATAGGCCAATTGAATGAATCCACCGGTACATGTAGAGTCAAATGTGCAGACTACTGTGGTTGTATCAGGAACTCCGGTAATAACAGGATCAACATTATTAGTTACATAAATAACCTGGTCATAACTCCATTTTGCAAATGAACCGTTTACTTTATGACAATCATCAATAACTGTCCATGTCCTTATTATTTTGAAACAAGCTTCATTATTGTCCCAGTTATTATCGTTGTCAATAGCCAGAAAATCACTGTATGTATAACCAACCTGATCACATGAATATTCGCTTAATACAGGCCAGCCTGATTGAGCAGGATTTAGTTGGCTATTGGAATTGTTTGCAGTATTGGGATCAATGCAATCAGTGATATATACATCATCCGGCCAATCAATGGCACCCATAGCATTATCATTAGTGAATGATCCGTCATAACCAAAATAATTTGTGTGGTGAAACTCTATGGTTTGAGTACAATTTGCAGTTCTTCCTCCATCATCGGTAGCTGTAAAGTTTCTCGTTATTACTTTTACGGGATTGTCATAACATGCATTTTCAACAGTCGTAGAATCCGTAGTAATTACAAAATGACAATTGTCATGAGCAGTAGGCCAACCAAAATATTTGGTAAGACTATCGGGTTCGTAAATATAATCGCATTCCACAGTTTGATTGTCCGGACAAGTGATTGTAGGAGGTAGTTTGTCTTGCAATTCCACACTTACCATACATTGACCTTTATTTCCTGCAGCATCTGTTACTTCAAGGATTACCATCCATGGTTGTCCAGCTATATCGCTACAGTCATAAGTCACATAATCTGCAAAAGCATCATTGGTTTCCATTCTTTTTATCTGAAGACTTACCACGCTGCAATTGTCATAGCTTCCGCTATTTACGGCATAAGCCGGTAATTGTGCTTCTCCATCATAAGTAAATGATACAGTAGTGAAAGTTTGGCATACCGCCACTGGCTCAACTTTATCTTCAACTATAACATCAAAGGTGCATTGGCTTTTATTTCCACAAGCATCAGTCAATGTATAAGTAATATGATTAGTGTCAACAGGAAGATCTTTAATGTTTGTCTGTCCTGCTATTGCATTGTCTATAAATGTTTGTGGGAAATTGCTGTTGTTTTTAATTAAAATATCCCAATCCCATTCGGATTGACAATTGTCAGTCACTGTTGGAACAGGAAAAGTATAAGTGTCAAAACAATTGAATTGGTTTGTATTAACTGTTTCACTTGGTGGACATGTCACTACAGGTGCGGTTGTGTCGGCTATTTCAATAGTTTGAATATTGCCCAATATACGAGGGGGGTAATCACAAAGTACTTCATGAATTTCCCATCCTCTGACAATTTGTTTTCTACATTGTGTAGGAGTCGGTATATAATCATTGTAAGTAACGGTCATTCCACAACCAAAATCCGAACCCGGTTTTATATAAGTTGTATCATTTCCGATTAGTAAATATGGCCATCCCGTATAATCGGGAGAAGGTTGTCCGTCAACATCCAATGGATAAGTTGCATCACAGGATATTGGATTTTGTGTGGTTACCAGTAGGTCTTCAGGAAAATGAATACTGGTATAAAAAACAGAATTCGGCATTCTGTCTATATATATATTAACTGTCAACGGATCAGATAGATTATTACTTGCATCTTTAGCTACGTAAGTCCTTTCTATTTTTCTAAAAACGGTATCAGGTAAATTTCCATTGCAGTCATTTTCTGTTACAACTTCATTTGTTACAATAATTTCCGTTGGATTATTGCAATTATCATTACCGAAAACAAAGACATTGCTATCAATTTTTTCATAACAATATAAATTAAAGTCACAAACATCTTTTTTTGCATAAATATTCCCACCATTAGTTGATGTAAATGCCCAGGAGTATGTTCCTACAGCTCCGGCTCCCACAGTGGTAGTTACCAAAAAGTATTTTCCATGTACCAGACTTAGATTTATAGGAATATTAACGCCTGCATTGGCAGAGTTTTCATAATCATCATATAAAAAATTCTCACATACATTATTTGGGTCAAAATCGCCTTCATACAATGCGACAAAAAATTGCATGTTGTTCGCATTGGTGTTTGTCAGGCTAAAAGTATAATTATCCGCCTGGTCTATCGTAAACTCAAAAACATTATAATATACACCGGCAGTGCCGTTTGTACTACATTGTGTCGAATTTGAAGGATGATTACTCGACGATCTGGTGTAAGTTGGATCTCCACCGGTCAATTCACCGTCAAAACCAGTTGATTTCTCATAGCAACCAATAGTAGGCTTGATGTTGTCAAAAATTTGTAAGGGAATATAATCCGTTTTGTTACCCGTTGGATTATATTCTACTACTCCGTACAATGTATTGCCTACATTACCTGCAGGGATTATTACGGAGCCTGTACCATTTGCGATTTCAACGAGATTTTCATCATATAGATAAACTATATAATAATTTGCATTATTGCTGCAAGCAGCACCGTCGTCTGTAAGTAGAGCAGTGTAATCCAAATTACCTTCACAATTCTCATCAACAAAAACATTGACAGAATTTTCTGCATTTAATGTACACTGCGCATTTGCTGCGGTATTAATTGCCAGCAGCGCCAGAAAAAACAAAAATATTGTTAGATGTATTTTTGAATTTTCCCAAAAATTTCTTGATTGAATAAATTTCTTCATAGGAATAAAAATTTAAGTTAAAAAATAAGTTAATTGTATTGTAAATTAATATTAGTATTATCATATCGCCGCTTTGGCAATAAACTCACAGGTTGGATTTAACGAGTTTGCATCAGGTTTTGCTTTGACCATTTATAGACAGAAACTATATATAATATGGTGTCCGGCCAGAGATGATTCATATTATTAAATCATTTCATATTGCAAAATAAAGTAATATATTTTAATTATGCAAATAAAATGGTTATAAATTGCAAAAAAAAATAATATATTGTGTAATTGTTTGAAAAACATTAAAAAAAATGAAAATATATTAATTATTAAGTTAGTTTGGTTGCATGAAAAATTTATTTTGACAATAATAAGTGTTTGTCATAAAATAATTAAAATTTAAATAGAAGTAGAATTTTTTTATCTGAAAAGTATTTTACCCGAAGAGTTATAAAATTGATTCTTTATTCAGATTTATTATGTATTACTATTTAAATTTACGGTTTTATTAATTTTATTATGTTGATAATACATAATTGGATATTTTCGCAATGTTGTATTATATTTTCTAATTAAAAATTAAAGTATGAAGTATTATTTTTTATTTATGTTTATTACTTTAGGTTTTTTCGGATTAACAGCACAAGATAATTCAGTTGATAAAACTGTTATCTCCGTTGAAGATTTTCAAGGTAAAGCTGATAATTTTGTTGGTAAAACCATATATGTATCCGGTACTGTCGATCATGTATGCAAACATGGAGGTAAAAAAGTAGTAATTGTCAGTGATGATGGTGAAGCTAGTCTTAAAATAATGGCCGGGGACAAAATTTCAAAGTTTGATAAGAGCATTGAAGGGGAGGTAATACATGTATTGGGGACTGTTAAGGAATTGCGTGTCGATGAAGCGTATCTATTAAACTGGGAAGAGGAAGTTAAAGGGCATCATAAAGCTGAGGATCCGGAGTATAAAGAAGATATGGCTAAAATTGCAGATTTGAGAAAAAAGATAAAAGAAAGCGATAAAGGGTATCTATCTTTTTTTTCAATGGATGGAATTGAATATGAGGTAGTGAAATAAAGTTGTTATATGGGGAAAAAGAAAAAATGGCGTTGGTGGTTCAGAGTGATTCACCGGGATGTAGGGTATTTTTTATTTGGTATGACTATTATCTATTCGCTTTCCGGTATTGCTCTGAACCATTTGAATGATTGGGATCCAAGTTATGCCAAAATCAATAATAAAATACATTTGGATATATCTTCGTATGATTTGAGTAAAAAAGAGGATGTATTGAAAATAATTGATGTTTTTGGAGAGCAAAAGAATTATAAAAAACATATAAAAAAAAGAAATGGTGCGGTAAAGGTGTTTTTAAAAAAAGGTAATTTTGTTATTTTCCCGTCAGGAGATGTATTATATGAAAAGTGGAAGCGTCGTCCTGTATTTCATGCTGTCAATTATTTGCATTACAATCCGGGCAAATGGTGGTTGTGGTTTTCTGATTTTTTTGCTGCCGGCTTGATTATAATTGCAATTACGGGAATTTTTATTGTGAAAGGGAAAAACAGTATTACAGGTCGGGGATTGATATATACCATTCTTGGAATAATCATTCCCATTTTGTTTTTATTGTTGTATTACGATTGATTATATTTAAATTTTGATGATTTTCAGAACAACTGATCCGTAGGGGATTAAGGCGCCCAAAAGTTATTAAATGATTCTATTTTTCGATAATTACAGTTAGAACTTGAAAGCATGAGGTAGCCTGACTTCAAAGCAAGCTTATAACGGCTTCACTTCATTCGCAGATTCGTCTGTTTTTTGTAACTTTGTCCTTTGAACTTTTTTTGTAATCTGTCATTAGAGGTACTTGGTCTGAAGTGCTTCATACCAAACTGCTGCCGATATGCTGATTATAAAAATTATTAGTTTTAATGAAATTATAATGAAATTTTTATAACTTTACGGGTTGAAAACAAATTGTTACTTATAATATGTTTAACAGAAATCTTGAATTCAAAATAAAACTCAATAGAACAAGCCTTTGTTTTAAGATATAAACTATTCAGGTATAATCATTTTGTCATAAGATTATTTCACCTGTATAGTTGTTATAATTAATAAGGTGAGCATTGCTGCTCATTTCATTGATTGTTTTTTTCATTTTTTTCATTTATTTTAATAAAATCATTAATAATGGATACATATATAATAAAGGGTTCAGGTTTGACTATTGAAGATATGGTAAATGTCGCAAGATACAATCAACTGGTTGAGTTGTCAGATGCTGCTTTGGAGAGGATAAAAGTCTGCAGGGCAATGCTTGAGAAAAAAATCAATAATCACGAGATAATGTATGGTGTGAATACCGGTATTGGAGAGTTTTCGGAAGTTGTGCTTTCGGACGAACAGGTAAAAGAGTTTCAAAAATACCTTATATATAATCATGCTGCCGGTATAGGAGATGCGATGCCGGTCGAGTGGGTAAGAGCTGCTATGCTGGGCAGGATAAATGTACATGCTCATGGCAATTCGGGAGTGAGACCCGTGATAACAAAAACATTGATTGAAATGCTGAATAAGGGTGTGACACCGTATGTTTGTAGAAAAGGCTCTGTTGGGGCCAGTGGGGATTTGGCTCCCATGTCACAGATAGCATTATTGATGATGGGTGAGGGTAAAGCCTTTTACAAAGGGGAATTACTGGATGGGCGGATAGCAATGGACAGAGCCGGTATTTCAATTCCGGGATTAAAAGCGCGTGACGGTCTTGCTATTATTAACGGCTCCAATGTTCTAACGGCAATGAGTGCAATATTTCTTTACGATGCAAACAAATGGTTGAAACAAGCTGAAATAGCAGCTGCAATGTCTCTTGAAGCACTAAAAGCCAATATGAAGCCTTACACTGCATTGTTGCATGAAGCGAGAGGATTTGCAGGGGCTGTACGAAGTGCAAATGCAATAAATAAATGTGTGTCGGGTGGGGATCTCAAAGAAGGTAAAGTTGCCTGTAAAGTTCAGGATGCATATTCAATGCGTTCAACACCTCAAGTAATAGGAGCAGCTCATGATGCTTTACGATGGGCCAAATCACAGGTTGAGATTGAATTGAATGGGGTAGGGGATAATCCTGTTTTCTTTCCTGAACTAAATCTTGCTCTCTCGGGGGCTAATTTTCAAGGTACACCGGTATCCGTTCCGATGGAGATGGCAGGTCAGGTTATAACAATGGTCAGTATTATATCGGAAAGGAGAATGAACAGATTGAATAATCCGGCATTGAGTGTCGGGCTACCTCCTTTTTTATCCAAAAATCCTGGTTTGATGTCAGGTATGATGCTTAGTCAATATACTGCAGATATGCAGATAGTAGAGCAGAAGATATTGTCAACACCTGCATCGATTCAATCCATCCCTGCTGCTGCAGACCAGGAAGATTTTGTTTCTATGGGGATGAATACTGCAATTAAGAATTTTCAGATACTTGATAATGCTTATGGAATATTGGGAATTGAATTTATGGTAGCTGCTCAAGCTTTGGATTTTAGGAAAAATGAGTACCGCTTTGGAAAAGGTGTTCAAAAAGCATATAATATCATACGAAAACATATTGATTTTCTTGAGGTGGACCGACCTCTATATAATGATCATAATACAATGAAAGAATTGGTGAAATCCTGTGAAATACTAAAAGGCGTAGAAAAAGAAGTAGGTAGTTTGGAGTAAGTTCAAAATTTACAGTTAGTGTCATTCTATTTTGATAACTCCCTTTTTACCGTTAATACAAAATAAACTAATCGATTGTGTTTTTATAATTTTAATGTACATTTGCAAAAAAAAAATACTCACAATGAAAAAATCAACAGATATTTTGGTAATCGGGTCGGGAGTTGCAGGTCTTACTTTTGCTATAAAAATGGCTGAAAAACGTCCTGATTTGAAAATAATTATTGTAACAAAGAATAATATTGAAGAAAGCAACACTAAATATGCGCAGGGTGGTATTGCTACCGTTTGGAATCTAATCAATGATAATTTTGAAAAACATATTGAAGATACCATGGATGCCGGCGATGAACTGAATGATGAAGAAACTGTGAAAATGGTGATATCAGAAGGGCCTGCACGCGTAAAAGAATTGATAGAATGGGGTGCAAGATTTGATAAAAAAAATAATGGAGAATATGAATTGGGGCGAGAAGGTGGACATTCCGAAAACAGGGTATTGCACTATAAGGATATTACCGGTTGGGAAGTGGAAAGAGCATTGATTGAAAGGGTGAAAAACCTTGATAATATAGAGATTTTTGAGAATTATTTTGCACTTGAATTGATCACGCAACATCATTTGGGAAAAGTAATAACTAAAATAACCCCAAATATAGAATGCTATGGTGCTTATGTTTTAAATAAAAATAATTTTACTACGGAAACCATTTTGTCAAAAGTTACGGTTCTCGCTACCGGAGGTTCAGGGCAATTGTACAGAATAACAACAAATCCTAAAGTTGCAACGGGAGACGGTATTGCTATGGTATATAGGGCAAAAGGGAGAATAGCAAATATGGAATTTGTTCAATTTCATCCTACGGCATTATATGATCAAAAAGACGAAAGTCCCAATTTTTTAATATCGGAAGCGGTAAGAGGTCACGGTGGTATTTTAAAGCATAAAGACGGAGAGGAATTTATGCATAAATATGATAAAAGAGGTTCCCTTGCTCCAAGGGACATTGTTGCCAGGGCTATTGATAAAGAGATGAAGATAAAAGGTACCGACCATGTCTATCTCGATGTAAGGCATATAGAGAAACAAGATTTTATCAAGCACTTTCCTAATATCTATAATAAATGTCTGAGCATAGGAATAGATCCGATGGAGGAAATGATTCCGGTGGCTCCGGCTTGTCATTATTTCTGCGGTGGTGTAGTTGTGGATAAAGACGGCAAAAGTTCAATAAAAAATCTATATGCCGGGGGTGAAGTTACATATTCGGGATTGCATGGAGCCAATAGATTGGCTTCCAATTCATTGCTCGAAGGATTGGTTTATGCGCACAATATACATTTGGACATTGATAAAGTTATTGATGATATTTCTATCAATAAAGATGTGCCGGAATGGGATACTACCGGAACAAGTGAGCCTGAAGAAATGATTTTGATTACTCAATCATTAAAGGAAATAAGAGATGTCATGGGAAGTTATGTGGGAATAGTAAGAAACAATATCAGACTTCAAAGAGCCATGAACAGAATACTTCTTTATTATCGGGAAACCGAGGAATTGTATAAAACAAGTATTTTGTCTCAACAGCTTTGTGAATTGAGGAATTTGATAACAATTGGATATCTTGTTACTAAATCATCTCAATTGAGGCATGAAAGCCGCGGGCTCAATTTTAATACGGATTATCCGGATAGATTACCATATAATGAATTGACATTAATCTAAGGATTTTATAGACAGACACTATATTATTTAAAGTTCAAAGTTCAAAGTTCAAAGGCAAAAGTAAAAAGTAAAAAGTTCAAAGGCAAAAGTTCAAAGTTTGGAAGATAAAAGATAAAAGGATTTAATGATGAATTATGAATGGTGAATTATGAATTACGGATTTGATAGAAGAGGTTGATTTTATTAATTTTGGGGTTTATGCCGTGAAATTGCCTTGCAAAATTCTGTGATTTTATTTCAAAGAGTTATCCCTAATTCTTAACGCATCAGTTGTTCTAAATTTAGATAAAATCTTTGTTTTTTATCTAAAAAGTATTATTACCGGGTACTTGTTATAATGGTTTTATAAATATTATTTTTTTATAAACAAAAAAAATTATATCTTTGGACTGTCGAATGCTATTTTCGACTTCTTATAATTTTAGAACATATCAACAAAAACAAATCAAATCTCATTAAGGCGAAGTCTTTAAATTGAGAAATACAGATTATTTTTTAACAAAAAATTTTTAAAAATGAAAAAAGCAATTTTTACAATTTTCAGTTTTATTCTTATTGCCCAGTTATCTTTTGCAGGTGGGATTGTTACCAATACCAATCAAAGTGCTGCTTGGGTAAGGATGATGGCAAGAGATGCTTCTGTGGATGTTGATGCCGTATTTTTTAATCCGGCAGGATTGACGCAATTAGAAGATGGGTTTTATCTACAGATTAATTCACAGACTATTAAACAGTCCAGAACAGTAACTTCTTCATTTCCAGGATTGAATAATGATACTTATGAGGGAAAGACTTTTGTTCCTTTTTTACCTACTGCATTTGCAGTTTACAAAAGAGGAAATTTGGCATTGTCTGCTGGTTTTACCGTGATAGGAGGCGGTGGAAGTGCTGAATTTAATAAAGGTTTACCGGATTTTGAATATCAATTAGCAAGCCTTCCGTCTTTATTAGCTGGATTGAAAGATGTTGGAGATAAAGCAGGAGTTGATTTATCCGTGACAGGTTATGATGTCAAGTCTTCAATTACGGGAACATCTTCCTATTTAGGATTTCAGGCAGCAGCTTCATATAAAATTAATGATATGATATCTGTTGCTGTTGGTGCCAGATATGTAACTGCAAGTAATAAATATGATGGGTCTATAAAAGACATTTCTGTTGTTAATGGTGGTCAAACAATGAGAGCAGATGACTTTATAAATCAAAAAGCTGTTCCTACACTAAATGGATTATCTTCCCAATTGACACAGATAACACAGATACCCGGCCAATTACAACCCTTTATTGATGGAGGAGCTGGTGATTTCACATTAGCACAAATAAAAGCTAATGGTTATATTGATGATGATACTTATAACGGATTGATCAAAGCGGGGCAGGCAATAGGTATTTCTGATCCCTCTGTTCTTACTTTAAAACAATTTTCAGGAGCTATTGAACAAGCTACACCTACATTAAACGAGCAGATTGCCGCACTTAATGGTAATGCCGCTGTTCTAACGGCTACCGCAAATCAATTGGCAGACAAAGAATTACAGGTTGAACAAACCGGTTCGGGTATTACTCCGTTTATTGGAGTAGACTTTAATCTTATGGATGGAAATTTGGGACTTGCATTTAAATACGAAATGAAAACAAATATGACAGTTACCACAAAAGTCATCAAGGATGATTTGGGCTTGTATAAAGATGGAGAAGAAGTGCCGGCTGAAATGCCTGCGATGTTTTCTGCGGGGCTTAGATATAAAACGGGAGGCTTAAAACTTCAGACAGGTTTCCATTATTATTTTGATAAAGCAGCTAAATACGGAAAGAAAAATGCTGCCGGTGAATTTGTGACAAATGGTGAAGAAACTACTTTTGCCGGTTCGACCGATAAAACATTATTGGCAGGTAATTCAACTGAATTTGCAATCGGATTACAATATGATTTGAGTAGTATGTTTGGAGTAAGTGCCGGATTTTTAATGACGAATTCAAAACCTAATTCTGTATATCAATCTTCATTGAGTTATTCTTTACCTACAAAAACAATAGGTTTTGGATTTGTAGTACATCCAACATCAAGCTTGGATATCGATCTTGGAGTTTCAACAACATCTTATGATAAATATGAAAAAGATTTCGGAACATATAAAGAAACTTATGACAAAACAGCATTAGTTTTTGCGTTAGGTGCTTCTTTGAAACTTTAAAATATAATTTTTTTTAATGTTTTACGTAATAAGAGGAGTCCATAGAGGCTCCTCTTTTTTTATATAAAAATAATAATGATGTATAAAATACATATAATTTCAATTGGTGGTGCAGCAATGCATAATATTGCCATAGCTTTAAAAAATGAAGGTCATACTATTACAGGCTCTGATGATGAAATTTATAACCCTTCAAAATCAAGATTGGAAAAAGAAGGTTTATTGCCTGAAAAAACCGGTTGGGATGAAAACAATATAACTCCGGATTTAGATTTTATTATTTTGGGAATGCATGCCCGTAAAGACAATCCCGAACTTAAAAAAGCAATTGATTTGGGACTGAAAATATATTCTTATCCCGAATTTATTTTTAGTATTTCAAAAAACAAAAAGAGAGTTGTAATAGCGGGTAGTCAAGGTAAAACTACAACTACTTCTATGATTATGTGGGTTTTAAAAAAAGAAGGAGTGGATTTTGATTATTTAGTTGGAGGTAAAATTGCCGGTTTTGATCTTATGGTACGGTTTTCCGATGCCCCATTGATAGTACTGGAAGGTGATGAATATCTGAGTTCACCAATAGATAGAATACCTAAAATACATCATTATTATCCTGATGTGGCAGTGATAACAGGGATAGATTGGGATCACATGAATGTATTTCCCACTTACGATAACTACAAAGAACAATTTAAAATATTTATTGATAAAATTTCATCAGGCGGAACATTGATTTATTATGAAAATGATGAAAAGATAAATGAAGCTATTCAAAAGTCGGAAAATTCAAAAAATCTTACTCTCCTACCATATACAGGTATAAAAGAAAAACATTCTCTTAAAATTTTCGGAGAACATAATATGCAAAACCTTAATGCAGCTATGTTAGTATGTAAAGAATTAGGTGTTGATGAAAGCGATTTCTGGAAAGCAATAGCGGATTTTGACGGAGCCTCCAAAAGACTTCAAAAAATTTATGAAGATGAAAAAACTATTAAGTTTCTTGATTTTGCACATGCTCCTGCCAAACTAAAAGCTACAATCAATGCCGTACATTCTCAATATAGTGATAAAACATTGTATGCGATATATGAATTGCATACTTTTAGCAGCTTGAATAAAGATTTTTTGCCCCAATACAGAAATACTATGAACAATGCAGATAAAGCTATAGTTTTGTATAATCCGCATACATTGAAGATGAAGAAAATGCCCCCGTTAGATAAAGAGGAAATAAAAAATTATTTCGGGAAGCAAGATTTGAAAGTTTTTGATAATCCTTCAAAATTAAAAAAATATATAGATGGATTAGATACGGAAAATGCTGTTTTTTTATTTATGAGTTCAGGAAATTTTGGAGGAATAGATTTGTGAGAAAGACTTTGTAAACCTTGTGATTATATATGACGTAGTTGAATTTTATATTTTACCTGAGTAATTCGGAACAATTGCTACGGTGGAAAGAAAAGTGCAAAGTTCAAAGTTCAAAGTTCAAAGTTCAAAGGAAAAAGTTTGAAAGACAAAAGAGATTTAATGATGAATTATGAATTTAAAACCGGCTTTGAAATCACGCTATCTCATGCTTTCAAGTTCTACAAGGCGTTTCAAATTTATTTGAAACAAAAGAAGTCCCGTAGGGACGACATATTATAGCCTCGTACGTAAGTGCGGGGTTGAATAACAATGTCCCCGGTTGTTTTGGCGGTATTTTTGCGGCAAAGCAAAGCAAAAATAGTGACAAAACAAAAGTTGAAAAGTATAAAGATAAATGATAATTGGGAAAGGATTAACTTATTATTAACAAGAAGAATAACCCATTTTCACAATATTTAATATATTTTTGTATTTATTATTTAAATATAACTACTCTGAAAAGAGTAATTTGAAATTATTTTTATTAACCCATAAAAAAATGAAAATGAAGAAATTTTTATTGTCTTTATTAATGATCACTGTAATGTCTTCCATGGTTTTTGCCCAAGAAGCAAAAAAAGAAGCAAAAAAAGCAGAAATGGCACCTAAAGAAGAAGTAAATCCAAATGCTCCCAAAATGGAATTGGAAACTTTGGATGTTGATTATGGTACTATTGAAAAAAATGCAGATCCTTACAGAATTGTTAAGTTTACAAACACCGGTAAAGAACCTTTGATTATTAAAAGTGCACGGGGAAACTGTGGTTGTACTGTTCCTACTTGGCCAAGAGAAGCTATTCAACCAGGTGAAACAAAAGAAATTAAAATAAGATATGCTACTAATCGTATCGGACCTTTTCACAAGAAAGTGACATTGGTGACAAATGAACCGGAAAATAATAAACATATTATTAAGATTCATGGTAAAGTTTTAAAGCCGGATGCAACTAAAGGAGTTCCTGAGGGAAAGCCAAGTATGCTAAAAGGTACAAAGTAATAGCTTAATAAATTAGATATTTAAATAAAAAAACTCCATATTTATTTATGGAGTTTTTTTGTATCTACTCGGTTATGACTAGTGTCTGAAAATCCGGTTTGCCGGAGTTAGTCTTAAAATGGCAAATCATCCTCAAATTGTCCGGCACTATTTTCAAAATCCGGATCTGAGGGCATTTGATCCTCATCGGGAAAAGGAACATCCTCTTGGGGAGTTGTGGAACCTTCTCCTACTTTCTCTATCTTCCATGCATTCAAATTTGTAAAATATTTTTCATTCCATTCCCTGCCTCTTAAATCAAAGCTTACTTTGATAGCGTCCCCTTCATTGTAGTTGTCAATCAATCCACATCTATCCTGTGTTAATTGGAATTTAATATATTGTGGATAATTTCCGTCTTCAATAAGTAACACAAAATCTCTTGCTTGAAAAGTGGCTGTTTTGCTTTCTGTTTCAAATTTTTTATGAAGTTTTCCTTCTATTTCAAATGACATAAATATATGTTTTTACTTATATTATAAAAAAATACAAAAATAATAGTAAAAAAAGATTTTGTACTTTTTTTGGGGAAATATTTTTTTTTCATTATGACTCTTTTTGAATAAGTGAAAAAAATATTTCCGAAAACCTGCCCGAACTAAGGTGCAGATACTCTTTAATTTTCGGAATGTCCCTTTAACAGGTGTTTCAAATTTATTTGAAACAAATCAAATCAATAATTTCCTACAGTTCATTAACGCAGTCCACTCAGGAGAAGGAAAAAGTTGAAAGTTCAAATGACGAAGTTCAAAGGACAAAGCTTGGAAGATAAAAGACAAAAGTAAAAATACAAAAGAAACAAATGGTGAATTATTTTTTTATTCAACTGTAATAAAGTGCTATCATATTATTCCTTCCCTGATTAAATCATGAATATGGATAAAGCCGAGATAATTATTATTTTTATCTACAACAATCAATTGAGTTATGCTGTTGTCTCTCATTATTTCCAACGCTATGGCTGCTAAATTGTCAGAATTTATTGTTTTGGGAGATGAAGTCATTATATCTTTAGCTTTTATTGTAGATAGTTCAATTTTTTTATTAAGCATTCTTCTTAAATCCCCATCTGTAATAATTCCTATGATTTTTCTTTCGTTATTCAGAACAGCGGTTGCTCCAAGTCTTTTTGAAGTCATTTCAATAATTATTGTTTTGATATCTGCGTTTATATCCACTTCCGGCTTTTCATTTTGCTTATATAGCTCGGAAACTCTAAGGTACAATTGTTTTCCCAATGAACCACCTGGATGAAATTTTGCAAATTGTTTACTTGAAAAGCCCTTTAATCTCATTAAGGAAGTAGCAAGTGCATCACCAAATGCCATCTGAGCTATAGAGGAAGCCGTCGGTGCCAAATTATTAGGTTCAGCTTCTATGTCTACGGGTATGTATAGCAAAAAATCAGAATTTTGAGCAAGATAAGAATCTTTTTTTGATGTCATTGCTATTATTTTATTTCCAAAATTTTTCAGAACCGGTATTAAAATCTTAATTTCAGATGTTTCTCCACTTTTTGAAATGCACAAAACCGAATCTTCATCCCTTATCATTCCCAAATCGCCGTGTACTGCGTCTCCGGCATGCATGAAAACAGCTGGTGTGCCGGTTGAATTGAAAGTTGCGACTATTTTCTTTGCTATTATTGCACTTTTACCAACACCGGTAACTACAATTCGTCCTTTGTTTGACAAAAGATAAGAAACGCAAGAAACAAAATCGTCATTAATATATTTTTGCAGTTTATTTAAGGTTTCTTTCTCTATTTTCAGGACTCTTTTGCCAATTTCAATTATTTTGTTTTTCATCTGTTCAATTTTTTTGTAACCACACAGGTAAAATAATTTTGGATTAAAAACTTTTTATCTGTGTAGTTGTGATTTTTTTATATTTTGAAAAATTAGCAATATATTAGGTAGCTTTCATGAATCTTTTTAATTATATCTTTGTATATATTTTATGATTAATAAAATTAAAAGTCATTTCACAATTTTTTTACAATAGCTTTGCTATTACTTGAAATATAAACTCTATTTGATAAAATAATTTGTAAATTTCATCTCAAAAGCATTTTACCATAGTAATTAGAATTAAAAAATTATTAAAAATACAAATAAAAAAATAAAATATTAAAATAATTGTATTAAATTAGCTAAAGTTTTTTGAATTTTTTCAGAGTGTTTTTTTTAATTGAATAAT
>JALSPW010000197.1 GCA_026985735.1 Saprospiraceae bacterium | reverse complement strand
AAAAAAGCAAATCCCCAAGGTTATTTAACATAACCTTAAGAATTTGCTTGAATAAATTATGGATGTCCTTGACTCAAAAGACTTTTCAAACTAAAAATTTTAGAATCACCTTCCGGACAATTATTTGAAACCTTCACATTAACTATACCTTCAGTGTGTCCAAATGCTCCACCATTATAAAATTCATCCCAATGTTGGGAATCCACTTTCCACGTCACAGTTAAATCTGTTCCGGTAATAGTTATGTTTATTGCATTCTCCGAAGAAACCACTCCATCAATAGTATATACATCAGGATACAATATTGCCAAACCTCCAAGCTTATATGTTTCGGTATATGAAACTGAGTAAGTATTAGCATTGTCAGAGGAAGTAGGACTTGGACTAAATTTAAAATAGTCTATCCCATCAAAAAACAATGCTCCAGCCGGTACTTTATTCTGATCTTCAAATATATCATAAGGTCCGAATTCTTTTTTCAGTTGCAAATCCATATCTTCATCAAAATGACAATAAGAAGTAACCTCAATTAATACCTCATACTCAGGGTCATCTTGCCATATTTGCAAAGGTTCACCGGGTAAAGTAAAAGCATGGTGTGGTGTTCCGTGTAAAATATCCCATTCAAATTTATAAGCATGAGATCCAGCAGTAGGCGTAAATAATGCACTACCGTCGCAATCTCCACTAGGCTCTTTACTTAACCCGGTAGGGATACATCTTTCGCAAAATCTTTGAGCTTGATCTGTATTATTCCATTCAACAACCAATCCTGCACCTAAGCCTACAATAGCACCAACTCCCGCACCAATCGTTGTTCCAACTCCGGGAACTACTGAACCTATTGCTGCACCAACACCACTTCCTAATAAAACATACTTTCTTAAAGTTGTTACATATTCTTCCCAATCTATATCGCAATCACCGGGTGGGTCACCCCTATAAACCAAAGCGGAATCAATTGGTATATCATCTATTTCTGAAATATAAATATAGCTATACTTCAACCCTTTAACTTCTGTTTTAAAATCATATTTTTCATTTGGAGATAAATTGTAATTATCAATATCATTAAATTTATTATCAAGATACGATTCTACATCATCCACTCCTGCATCCAAATCACTATAAAGCGAAAGTTTATAATCCTTCAATTCTTCTGAAATATAACCTTTAGAAACAAAATCCAAAAGTACTTCTTCATAACTATTGTCTTTATATTCATCAATTAAAGAATCAAATTTACTTCTAAAATCTTCTTGCAAATTTGGATCTAAAAAGAATTCTTCGGGTTTCAAATAACTCTGATAATTTTTAGCAAACTCATATAGGGATTTTCCCAAATAATCATAATCCGGTTCATGATTTGTAGGTTCTGTAGTATTAACTCTATAGACTACCATTTTTTCATCGGTGTTAATACCTGTGTTTTTATTACATGAATAAATCAAGATGAATAATAATATTCCTAATGTTATTAAAATTTTTAATTTCTTCATTTTCATTGCGATACTTGGATTTATACTCGGCTTCTCGCTTTCCGAGTGTGATAAAAATTTTTCAATTTAGCTGTTTCTAAAAGAAAAACCATTACCTTTGTACTCTCAATTTCGGAGACTGGGAGTCTGTGATAAATCTTCGGTTCTACGAAAACCTAAATATATCGGTAACGGGCTCTCTTTGTTTGTCTTGTCTGCCCTGCTTACTATTCTGCAGAGCTACTCATAATGTAATGACTGAGACGCCGATATGAGACGCAAAATCTTGCGTCTTTATCAAATAGTACATCTCTTACCTGATTAGCAAAAAACCGATACAGACTTACCAAGTTTTGGAAACTTGGCAAGTCCCTCGTATTAAGAACGGTGGATCGGTCTCTGACCAAAACTCCACCTTTTCTATTTTGGGAAATAAAATACAGTTTTCGGGATATTTATCTTATTTAATATGAAATACAATATTATGTCAGGGACAATTATGAAAATATTTATAATGACCTTAATAAGTTCAATAGCCTTATTTGCGTAGCTTTTTACCCCTATCTTTTTCTGCAACGAAGTGAAAGAAAAATATAAGGGGGAGCGTAGTGCATTGAGCATTGCAGAGGGGGTAGCGTTGATAATCTCTATGAAATTCTCGATCGGTTTTGTTTCAAATAAATTTGAAACGCCATTTAAAAGCCTCCATCGGAAATTAAAGAACGGAATCTTAGTTGAACCGGACTTTGAATGGTATCGCAAATTTATTTGCGATATGAAATGAGTGCCTTCTTTTGTTTCAAATAAATTTGAAACACCAATTAAAGACGTCGCCGTATTATATAATTTAACTATTAGCCGTGTAGCCGTGTAGCCGTGTAGCCG
>JALSPW010000196.1 GCA_026985735.1 Saprospiraceae bacterium | reverse complement strand
ATAGGCTTTATCAACAGCATCAACATCAGTTCCTATATAATCAGCATGAATAGGCAACTCCCTGTTAAACCGCCTGTCTACCATAACAGCCAGTTCAACTTTCCTTGGCCTACCGTAATGCTGCATTGCAGACAAAGCCGCCTGAATTGTTCTGCCGGTATATAAAACGTCATCAACAATAATTACTTTTTTATTTTCAATAAGAAAATCCATTTCGGTTTTACTGGCAGATAAGGGAGCTTTACCCGTACGAAAGTCATCGCGATAAAAGGTAATATCCAGTTTACCAAATTCAAGTTTCAATTCCGGCATTTCACGTTTTAATATCTCAAACAATCTTTCTGCAAACAAACCTCCCCTATCCTGTATCCCAATAAGGCAAGTATTGGAAAAATCACCATGATTCTCGATTAACTGCCTGCTTATTCTCTCCAATACAAAGCGGAACTTTTTATCCTGCAATATGGTTTTAGCTCTTTTCATATATTATCTTGAGGCAAATTTAAGGTAGAATTTATTATATAAAAAATAATTTAATATGTTTTTTAAAAACTATTTTATCAAAGTCACAAAACCTTTTCCCGATATTATCTTCCCACGCGGATTTTTATAGCGATATTTATATACATAAACACCTTGAGGCAAGATTCCGCCGGAGTTGTGTTTATTACCATGCCACCGTCCCAAAGGATCATTTGTTTCATAAATCAAACCACCCCATCTATCCCATATCAATAAATTATAATCCCTGATATATTGGGGATTTATCCCCTTTGGAAAAAAATCATCATTTACTCCGTCAGCATTAGGAGTAAATGCATTAGGAAAAAATAATGTAAAATCAGGACTAATATAAATATTCCTGACAATTGTATCATCACAATGATTTTGCGCCGTAGTTATCAACTTCACACTAAATAATCCCGTATCGGGATAAAAATATTCCGGTTCATAATCAAAACTATTATCACCAGTCCCAAAATCCCAAAAATAATAATCCCCATCTTCTGATAAGTTAATAAAATCCACCTTAGGATTCAAAATATTAGGTTTATCCGGAGTATAATCAAAATCTGCAACCGGTCCTTTCCTTATCTCAATTAAATTTTTAAATTCATTTTCTATTACGCATCCCGCCGGAGAAGAAATTTTTACTTTTATTGTATAATACCCTTCTTTTTCATACAAATGAACAGGACTAAAAACACTATCAATTGCACCATCTCCAAAATCCCATTCTATGTTGTATTTGTCCGAAAACGGAGAACTGAAATTATTGAATGTAACCTCCACAGGTGAGCATCCTAAATAATGAGAAGGTTTAAAATCAATTTTTTCAGGTATAGGATAAAATCCTAAAGGAACTGAAAAAGTATCCCTGCACTTATTAACATCTTCCACTATCAGATTTGTGATATAACTTCCGGGATTTGAATATAAATATTCAGGGTTTTCCTTATCATCAGTAGAACCGTCTCCAAAATCCCATAAATATGATTTTATTGCCCCCCCTTCAGAATAGGATTCATTATTAAATAAAACAGGAACAAAATCACAAGTATCTTGTGTAATATTATATTTGGCATGGATGCCGGGAAATACTTTGACAATCAAATCAGTTGAATCATTACAAATCGAATTATTGTTCAATATAAGTTGTCCTGTATATACACCGGGACCCGGAAAAATCACAGTCGCATCCCAATCCGATGTTTCATAAACAGTATCTATTAAGTCAAATTTCCAAGATAAGTCAAATATTTTATCTCTATCAAAACTTTTGTTTATAAACGTAACCGTATCAGATCCACAGGCTAAGATTTCAAATTTATTAATATCCGTTTGATCACCATTGGCAATGACCGCCTGAACAGCCGGAGAACAAGATGTAACATTAAACTGAAAGTCTCTCATTACCTTACCAATAAGCTTTCCGTTTCTGTATTCCAAAACCCTAACCCCTACAACAAATTGCCCAAGCTCCAGAGGTTTCCCGGATATCAAACCCGATATTTTATCAATTTTGACACTTGGAGCTCCTCCGATCGGATCATAAAAAGTATATGGATTTCGATATCTAACAAGCGGAAATGGAGGAGGACAATTATCCGGCAATGGTTTAACTCCGTCGCAATCATTAGCAGAACCGCCGGTACCGGGTTCAGAACCGTTAAGGCCTCCACCGTGTAATGGGTTGAAATATTCATATACCAGAGAATCACCATCTTTATCTATCGCTGAATGATCAAATTCAAAAAAAGAATTCGCACATAAAACACTAGGCGGAAATTTAATAAATACCGGACTATTATTCCCTTCCAATTGTGCCTGAGGTGTAATTTCAACAAAATAAGTTGCTCCCGTAGCTTCCGGAGACAATATATT
>JALSPW010000195.1 GCA_026985735.1 Saprospiraceae bacterium | reverse complement strand
AAGAACGAGCATTTAACACTTGGTTCAAACCTATTAAGCCTGTGATACTTTCAGGAAAAACATTAACAATCCAGGTACCTAACAAATTTTTCTACGAGTGGCTTGAAGAAAAATATATTAATCTGCTTGGCACTGTTTTATATAAATATCTCGGTGAAGATGCGGAATTACAATACCAGATAATAGTTGACGACCATAAAGACATTGCAGGCAATTATGCGAAATCTCTCGAAAGAAAATATAAAAGCAAAAATTATTTCAATATTTTTGATTCGGAATTCAATTATAAACTTAATCCAAACTATACATTTGAGAATTTCATTGAAGGTCAATGCAATCAATTAGCCAGAAATGCTGCTTTATCAATCGCTAAAAATCCGGGCAAAACAGCTTTTAATCCATTAATTATATATGGAGGAGTTGGTCTTGGTAAAACCCATCTGGTAAATGCTTTGGGTAACAAAATTAAAAGTTATAACCCGGGAGCAAAAATAATTTATACAAATACCGAAAGATTTACAAATCAAATAATAAAAGCTCTCCGGGAAAATATTATTTACGATCTGATTAACAGTTTTCAGCTGGTTGATACTTTTATCATTGATGACATTCAATTTTTAGAAGGAAGAACAAAAACACAAGAAATATTTTTCAATATTTTCAATTTCTTACACCAAAGAGACAAACAGCTTATTATCACATCCGATAAATCCCCTAAAGATCTTAAAGGAATACAAGAACGATTAATATCCAGATTTAAATGGGGACTTGTGACCGAGTTAAAAAAACCGGATCTTGAAACCAGAGTAAAAATTATTGAATCCAAAGCACAAAGAAATCATTTACATTTACCTAATGAGATTATCAACTTTATAGGATACAATGTCAAAGAAAGCATTCGTGACTTGGAAGGTGTCCTCGTATCTCTTTCTGCCAATATGATGCTTAATAATAAACAAATAGATCTAAAACTGGCAAGTGAAGTAATAGAAAATTTTTCCCACAATATAAATAAAGAAATAAATATAGAAAATATCCAAAAAATAATATCTGATTTTTTCAATATCCCGATGACTCAAATTACAGGAAAAAGCAGAAAAAGAAATATTGTTATAGCTAGACAACTCGGCATGTATTTCTCCAAACAAATGACAAACTTTTCGCTAAAAGCTATAGGTAATCAATTTGGAAACAGAGACCATGCAACTGTTTTACATTCCATTAAAACCGTTAACAATTTGATTGATACAGATACTTTATTTGCCGAGACAGTTGCCAAACTGGAACACGAACTTGAACACAGCCTTATAAAATCCGTATATTAATTTTTATGATTTTCTGCAACTTATTATATTTTCCAGCGTTTTTGTATAATAAACAAGATAATTATGCATAGATTTATTATATTCATATTAATATTTTTTATTATATCTTCATGTAATAATGATATCGACTTAAATGAAGAATGGAAAGATATCCCTGTCACTTATGGCATACTCAATCCCAAAGACACAGCACAATATATAAGAATAGAAAAAGCTTTTAGTTCTGTTAATAAATCAGCGTTGGAAATAAGTAAAATTCCCGATTCTTTGTATTACAAAAATATTTCTGTCAAAATCATCCGAAATAAAACACAGTCTTCATATCTTTTGAAAATGATAGACGGAAATCAGGACAGACACGTTCGGGATACCGGTATTTTTGCTAATACCCCAAATTATTTATACAAAATAAAAACAGAAGATATCGAATTAATTCCTTCGGAAAAATATACTCTTCTGGCATTGAAGCATAATGGTGATACTTTGACTCTCTCCACAATTTCTCTTGTAAAGGATATCAATATTTATTTACCTTATTCTACCGATAAACCTGTCAATCTAATGTATATTTCAAATTTCAATATAAATTGGGAAGGTGGAGATAAATATGGATATTTTGATCTATTTATCGTGTTCCATATAAAAGAAAAAAATACATCAACAACAAACGAATGGGTTTTAAAAGATTATATTTGGAAAGTTGACGATAAGATTTCCAATCAAAAATATAGAATCGAAGGAAGGAGATTTTATCAATATCTGCAAGACCATTTAGAAGCAAATCCCGATATTGCAAGAAAATTTATAGGATTTGATATTAAAATAAGAGCTGTTGGTCGCGAGTTTAAAGATTATATAGATATTCTTCATACCAACCTCGGTATTACTTCATCGCAACAACTACCTGTTTATACAAATATGGCTTACGGACTTGGAGTATTTTCTTCCGTTAATATTAAAGAAATGAAAGGGTTTTTTATAGGAAACATAATGGATGATTCTTTAAAAACGGGTATATATACTAAAAATCTAAATTTCAAATAATAGAACAATATTATTATACTAAAGAATTTACAGTTTTACTAATTAATATCCCCTATTACAATTTCAATATATTATGATATGGAAAAAATATATCACTCAATTAAAATTAAACGGTAAAATTATCAATATCCAAGAGCTATTATCAAAAAACAAACCGGATATTGATAATTGGCAATATTCGCATTTTGACTTTCTCAAAAAATGGATATCAGATCAGGAAACCATTCAGGTAAAGACCTCAGGTTCTACGGGAAACCCGAAAATCATTAAAATTCATAAAGATACTTTTGTTCATAGTGCTTTAAATACCGGAAATTTTTTCCATTTAAAATCCGGGAATAAAGTATTATTGTGTCTACCGGGAACATATATCGCAGGTCAGATGATGCTTATTAGAGCATTGGTTTTAGGACTGGATCTTTATTGGCAAAAGCCCACTTCAACTCCTGCTATAAATATGAATTTTGACTTTTGCGCTCTTACTCCTATGCAACTTGAGAATATTTTAAAAAAAGATAAACAAAGTCTAAATAAAATAGATAAATTAATCATAGGAGGAGCCCCGGTAAGCAACTGGATATTAAAAGAGATTTCAGATCTAAATACACAAATATATGAAACATACGGAATGACTGAAACCGTCAGTCATATCGCTTTAAAAAAAATAAACGGTATTGACAAAAACGATTTTTTCACAACACTACCCAATATTGAAATCGATATTGACAACAGGTCTTGTCTTGTTCTGAAAAAGTCAAATTTAAAAACCGCAGAGATTGTTACAAATGATATTATTGAACTAAAAGATAACCGACATTTTAAATGGCTTGGCAGAGCCGATAATATAATCAATTCGGGAGGCATAAAACTCATCCCTGAAAAAATAGAACAAAAACTTAGACCTTTTATTGAAAACGAATTCTTTATTTTTGCAATAAATGATAAAAAATACGGTCAATTACCCGCTATCGTAATTGAGAATTCAACAGAAGATATAATTCCTGATTTTTCAACATTGGACAAATATGAAATCCCTAAAAAGATATTTTATGTCAAAAATTTTCTAAAAACTACTTCAGGAAAAATACGCAGAAAAGATACTCTAAAATTAATTTTATAACAATCATAAATCAAAATCAATCCAAATGATATATTTCCCTGATATCCGTCAAAATGCTATCAAAATCAATCGCAAGATCTATTAATTTTCCCGTGTGGATATCCCAAACCCATCCGTGGATTTTAAGTTCACCTTTTCTATATACTTTTTGTACAGCAGCTATTTTCAAAACATTGATACATTGCTCCCTTACATTTAGCTCTACCAATTTATTATATTTAGCCTGCTCATTTTCGACATTATTCAGCTCAATCCTGTGCAATCTGTAAACATCCCTGATATTTCTCAGCCACGGATTTAAAATACCGTAATCTTTTGATTCCATAGCTGCCTTAACACCACCACATTCATAATGTCCTGCAACAATAATATGTTTCACTTTCAGATAAAGGACAGCATAATTAATAACAGACATTGCAGACACATCCAGATTTGATACCATATTTGCAATATTTCGATACACAAATATTTCTCCCGGAACAGCTCCCATCAATGATTCTGCAGTCACTCTGCTATCTGAGCATCCGATAAACAAAACTTCAGGATATTGACCTTTAGCAAGGTTTTTAAAATAATATTCATCTTCAGATAACTTATTTTCAACCCATTTTTTATTGTTTTCAAAAATTTTTTGTATTTGCATATCGAATATTTTATTATTTAAGCGCCACTAATATTTTCATCAAGCCTTATGATATTCTTCCCCAAGATTTAAATAAATTTTTATTTTGAATAACATATTTTTTTAGCAATGAATTTTTAACCAAATTCAGACCAGGGTCTTCTTCCAAAACTTCCGTACACATTCTTCTGGCTGCAATAAGAATATTTTCATCCATTGTCAAATTTGCCAGTCTCAATTCCAACAAACCACTTTGCCTTAATCCGTCAATATCACCCGGTCCCCTAAGTTTCAAATCCACATTTGCTATTTCAAACCCATCATTAGTCATTTCCATTGTTTTCAATCTTGTTTTAGCTTCTTGAGACAATTTATAATCCGTCATCAAAAAACAATAAGATGCACCTGTACCACGTCCTACCCTACCTCGTAATTGATGAAGTTGGGAAAGCCCGAATCTATTGGCATTTTCAATAACCATAACCGTTGCATTGGGAACATCCACCCCCACTTCTATCACAGTGGTACCAACCAAAATATGAGTTTTACCTTCTTTAAATCTATTCATCTCATATTCCTTGTCAGCCGGTTTCATTTTCCCATGTACGATACTCATTTGATATTGTGGTCTTGGAAAAAGTTCAAGTAATCTTTCATATCCATCCTGAAGGTTTTGCAAATCAAGTTTTTCAGACTCTTCTATCAAGGGATATACAACATATACCTGTCTTCCCATTGCAATTTGTTCTTTCATGAATTTTATCAAGCGCAATCTTTTATTATCATATAGATGATATGTTTTTATTTCTTGTCTTCCCGGAGGCAATTCATCTATTTTAGACACATCCAAATCTCCAAAAACCGTCATTGCCAAAGTTCTGGGTATTGGAGTAGCTGTCATAACAAGTACATGAGGCGGATATTTTATCCCTTTACCCCAAAGTTTTGCTCTCTGCTTCACACCAAATCTATGTTGTTCATCTATTATAACAAGACCTAGGTTTTTAAATTTAACCCAGGGTTCAATCAATGCATGGGTTCCAATCAAAATATCAATATCACCCGATTCCAAAACATTCAGAATACTTTTCCTCTTTTTCCCTTTTACGCTTCCTGACAAAAAAGCAATATTCAAGCCCAAACCCCTTATCATATTTTCAATAGAATTATAATGTTGTTGCGCTAGTATTTCCGTTGGTGCCATTATACAAGTCTGAAATCCATTATCTATTGCAATAAGGATTGTCATCAAAGCTACAATGGTCTTTCCACTACCGACATCCCCTTGCAATAAGCGATTCATCTGAATGCCCGACCTCAGATCATATCGAACTTCCTTAATAACTCTTTTTTGAGCATTGGTCAATTCAAAAGGCAATTTTTCCGAATAAAATTTATTAAAATATCTTCCGACCGTTTTAAAGACATATCCTTTTATTTTAGTTTTGCGTTGGTTTTTGCTATACAACAACCTCAATTGCATAAAAAACAATTCTTCAAATTTCAACCTCTTTTTTGCGTTTTCCAAAGCTTTCCGGTCTTTAGGAAAATGTATCTGCTGCAGTGCATGTTTGAGAGATATCAATTTAAACTTTTTTAATATATAACCGGGTAGTGTTTCCTCTATTGTTTCATTCTTCAATTTCACCAATAAGTTATAAGTCAACCTGGAAATATTTCTTGAATTCAACCCCTTGGCATTTAGCTTCTCCGTAGCACTGTAAACAGGTGAAAGTACCGTATTCCTTGCAAGGTTTTCAGCATTTTTTATTTCAATTTCAGGATGAACAATGCTTTTTTTACCATAACTAAACCCGACTTTCCCAAACACAATGTATTCAGAACCGACTTCAATAAAAGAATCCATCCATTTGACTCCCTGAAACCATATCAGATTGATAAACCCTGAATCATCTTTTGCTAATACTTCCAAGCGATTCCTATTATTTTTCCCTTTTACCAATTGCTTTTCGATAATAGTGAGTTTCAACTGTACCGTCAGTCCTTCTACGGCAATATCTTTTATCTTGTAAAATCCCGTTCTGTCAACATATCTAAAAGGAAAATGATATAAAAGATCTTTATATACCTTAATTCCCAATTCATCATTAAGCAATTTTGCCCTGACCGGGCCAACACCTTTAAGGTATTCTATTGAGTTAAATAATATGCCGGAGAGATTTCTCAAATATTTTTTATTTGTAAAAATACATTTTTTTTAATAAAAATATATACAATACCATTAATATTTGAAACGCTACTAAAAACAATAGTTTTTTTTCTAATTTCTACCCTCCTTTACATTATATATGAAAATACCTTTTTAGTGATATATTTTTTAGATATATTTTTGATGATTTTTTATTCCTTTTTTCACCAAACCAAATCTACTTTTTATTCTCAGAATACCACATAAATTTATATAATTAAAAAAAATAATGTATCTTGCATGTAACAAAAATAAATAATTATTCGTCAATCAATTGTTGAATATAGGATGGAGAACTTTCTACTGGCATATAAAGATAAATTTTACCGGTTTGCACTGCGATTGACCGGCGATAGAGATGATGCTGATGATATCATGCAGGAACTTGCGATAAAAATATGGAAAAAAGGTGAAGACTTTGAAAAAATCGAAAATAAAGAAGCCTGGTGTATGACTGTTACAAGAAATCTATCTATAGATAGAATCAGAAAAAATAAAATGAGGGAACATGAAAGTATTAAAGATGCATATAAGGTAAGTTCCGATTCAAGGAATCCTGAAAAAATTTTGGAAAGCGACGATTTAATGACAAAATTAAAACATTTAATTTCATCTATGCCGGAAAACTATAAAACGGTGATTCAATTGAGAGAAATAGAGGAAATGACATATAAAGAAATCGCGGAAATAATGGATATAGATTTACATAAAGTTAAAGTTTACATTTTCAGAGCTAGAAAAATGCTGCAACAATTGATTCTTAACTCAGGACTAAAAAGAATTTAAAATGAAAGATATAAATAAGTTGTTGGAAAAATATTGGGAAGGAGAAACCACTTTGGATGAAGAAAAATATTTAAAAGAACATTTCGCCTCAAATAAATCCTCCGACAATAAATCACAGGCAATATTTAATTATTTCCGTGAAGAAAAAAGAATCTCCTATCACGGGAAATTCAAATCACCAAAGAATAATATATTCAAAATAAACTTTACAAGAGAATTTGCCATTGCTGCATCGATAGTAATATTGCTAGGTCTCGCATTCTTAATGAGAAATTATGTGAAAGATACTCCTAAAAGCCATCTGGTAAAATATGAAGTAAAAGATCCTCAAAAGGCAAAAGAAATAACTAAAAATGCATTGGCATTGCTTGCCAGAAATTATAATAAAGGAGAAACTACACTTTCTGAAAATATCAAAAATATCAATAAAATAAATATAATTAATACTTTAATAAAAAATAATTAATCATGAAAAAAATACAATTTTTAATATTATTCTTATTTACCGGTATGACTCTTATAGCTCAAAACAATGTCATTGACAGATATTTCACTAGTTATATGGACGATGATGATTTCACAGTAGTATCCATAAGCGGTAAAATGCTTGATATGATCTCAAAAGATGAAGGAGATAACGAAAACGATGATATTATATCTTCATTAAAGAGCATTAATATTCTTACAACTGAAAAAGCTCCAACAGATTTTTATAATCTGGCTAAATCCAAATTATATGATAACAAATATGAAGAATTGATGAAAGTCAAAGATAAAGATTCCAATGTTTTATTTATGGTAAAGGGCTCTGACGGTAAGAAAGTAAATGAATTAGTATTGTTAATAGGAGAAAAAGACAGCACTGTTCTTATGAGTTTTACCGGTGACATAATGTTGGATAAAATATCGAAATTGGGTAAATCTCTGAATATCGAAGGAGCCGACAACTTGGAGAAATTAGACGAAAAATAATATGCGTGTGAATTAGCTCACATATTGAATTTTTATCAACTCATATTATAAAACAATTGTTATTTTTTCTTGTTTTAATAGAGAAATAATTATATTGTAAGTGAGGAATAGGATATCAAGAGAAAAAAAGACCATTGAGGAGATGATAAAGTTGTACTGTAACAAAAACCATGGTACTAAGAAAGGAAACTTGTGCTATAAATGTGAATTACTTCTTGATTATACTCACTTAAGAATAGATAAATGCCCTTTTCTACCGGATAAACCTACATGCAAAAACTGTACTATCCATTGTTATACAAAGAACTATAAAGAGGATATCAAGAAGGTAATGAAATATTCAGGACCCCGAATGATGAAAACATTTCCAATATTGACCATACATCATTTAATAGACGGAATATTAGATAAAAAAAGAATTGAAAATTTCAATCAGAGAACACAAGGGAATAAAAAATGATATTGAAGTTATCCCAGATATTCAAATGTAATCTTTATTGGTATTGGTGATTTCAGACAACTACTACTATTTATTTAAAAAAACTTGAATATCTGACAAAGATATCTTTGAATACTTCGTATTGTATCAAAAAGAAATCCCCGTCATCTGTTTTTGCTATATATCTCAATACATTTTGATTAAGGTATTTATCAATTCCTTTTTTATCTTCCTGAATTTCCTCGTCCAATTTTGGCAACATATACAGAGTTATTGTTTTCGTGCTGTTGTCATCTCTTTTTATAAAAATATCAACAATAGGTTTACGGCTAATGATATCATTTATATCCAGCATACTATTTTCAATATACTCACATTTTTTATTTTCTAATCCGAATAAAAACGATTCAATTATTACCTGTTCAGGCTCGGCATTTATTTTTCTTTGATCATCAAAAGCAGGTAAAACATCATAAAATTCATCCTCAACTTCCACTATTTTGAAGGATGAATTTTTATCCATATAGTATTTAATCATAACTTCTTTCAAAGTTAAAGGATCTTCTTTTATCACTGATTTATCCCGCCATTCATCAAGAGTATAATTGAAACGCACACGCAAATTACCTTTAAATCCGGGTACATCCATAACAAGAGGTTTGGCAGAACCCTCCATGACAAAATATGTGCCGTAAGAATTTTCCGGAGAGCCACCGACATAGAATTTTTTAATCGGTTTATTTTTTTTATCATACAATTCGACTTTAATACTATTTGCCATCATGCTTTTCATAATATTTTCAATAGCTGCATCAGGTGGCACATATTGTATGCTTATTCTTTTAAATACTGCCAATATATTAACAATTGGCGTCATGTCCGCCTGATATTTTCCATTTATAATCCAAGTACTTCCTAACCTTTCAAATTTTAAAGGCTTATCATTTCTTTTAATAATGATTATTTTGTGGATTTGACTCGTATCTCTAACTGCAAATTCCCTGTATGAAAAATCATAATTTTTTATAATCTTCTCAGGTTTATGTACAGTATAATATGCAACGATACCCAATATAATCACAATTGACAAAAGTATCAAATTTCTTTTCATCTGTTTTAAATTTTTCTTTCAATATAAATGCAATAAAAATTCATGGTAAATTTAGGAATTCTTATTAACATTTTTAATAATTTTTTAATAAATCTATACTCATTTCAGCAATTTATTTCACAATAGTGCATATATTACTCAAAACATTAACACTATTTAATGAAAGAATTTCTATTTTTCATCTGTTTAAAATTTTTTGTTTGCGAAAATTTACAAAAAATTTATAATACATTCAGGAACTCACATAAATTTTTTTAATCATAATTTTGTGTGTATTTTATGATTAATAAAATTCATGTTCG
>JALSPW010000194.1 GCA_026985735.1 Saprospiraceae bacterium | reverse complement strand
ATTCTAGTCAATTAGTAATTCATAATTCATCATTTATAATTCATTATTTATTCCTTTTATCTTTTTCCTTTTGTCTTTTATCTTTCAAACTTTATACTGTGAACTTTGAACTTTGAACTTTGAACTTTGAACTTTATCCGTAAAATAAGATAACTATTATCTAAAGATTATCTTCCCTACTCCACTCTGCAAAAGATCTTGGGGTCTCCCTGAGAAAAACATGAAATAGTTTTATTCCCTTTGGAAATTTATTTTGAAGTCTGTTTACTATATCTATCAATATATTTTCGCATGTCGGAACATAATCAACTATCATCGTACGTTCATTTTCTGTTACAAGATGAACAAACCTCGACTTTTTACTCAATATCAATTGATGATCAAATATATCAATAATATTCTTTTTAACTATAGACTTTAGAAATTTAAAATCCATTACCATACTTCCGTCCAATTCTCCTGATTCAAAATCTACATTTCCCATAACTGTCACATCAAGATGATAAGAATGTCCGTGAATATCCCTGCATTTGCCTTCATATCCTTCCAAAGCATGTGCCGCTTCAAAATCAAATTGTTTAGTCAGTCTTATTTTCATCTTTTTCCTATTTAAACCACAGAGGTCTATAAACCATTGAGCTCATTATCAAATCATTTTTATTTTCTTACAGTGACGTTAAGACATTCCTTTATCTATTGCTTCAAGCAACACTTTTGAGTATTTATGTGTACTTACAGCTTTTTTCAAGGCATCCACATCAATCAAAGTTGAGTTTTTCAGCCAGTAAGCCAATGCTGCCAGTGCCGCTCCTCTTTTCCCTGCATTTCTTACAAAATCACCATAAATAGCATCCGGATATTCATCTGTTTTCAAGCTGCTGTCTATTATTACCGTATCATTATCTTTGATTTTTCCCCTGACTTTATTCAGACCGTCTTCAGAAACAATAATAACCACATCAGGTTTTTCCAATCCCGTATAGTTTACATAGGACCTGGATAAAATAACTTCAGCTACGGAAAATCCGGTTCCCACCGTCACGGGATATTCACCTTTCATAGTAGCATGTAATCCCGATAACATACCTGCAGTAGCAAGCATCTTAGCTGCCGATTGTACTCCTCCTCCTGCTGAGCCGGCAACTACAACACCTATTCCGGATTTTATTTTAGAATCAAACTGCTTTTCAACTACGTCTAATTTATCAAATAAAGAATTTGTTACTCTTTGATGTATACGTACCGGTATTCTTTCATTTTTAAATATCTCGGGTGGTTCAATAACTTCTTGTAATTGATCCAGTTTTTTAAAGGCATAAGAGGTGCAAAGACTGGAAAATTCAACTATAGAGAAACCATTTACTTCAAGAGCTTCTTTCATTACATCCGGATATGTTTTGATAGATGTAGCCCTAGCGCTAAATGCAGCTCCGGAGACATGAGCCAATTTGACAATATCAAACGGAGGAACATCAACTTCAAAATCTCTTTGCTCCTTAAATTTCCTAGTTGACAATCCGCTTATCTGACCTCCCGTCATACCATATAATAAATTGTTCATTACAACCAAAGTAATATCTATATTTCTTCGCGCCGCCTCAAGTACATGCTGCAATCCGATTGTCACACCTCCATCCCCCTGAATAACAATTACTTTTTTACCGGGATTATCAAGTCCCAAAGATACACCAACTCCAAGAGCAGGAGCCCTTCCATGCAAGCCGTGAATAGAATGAGTATCAAATAGTGGATCCACCAAACCGCTACAACCTATATCACTAACAATAATCGTATCTTTATTTTCATATCCCAATTGCTCCAATGCCTTGGCAATGCTTCTTACAATAATTCCATGCCCGCATCCTTGGCAAAATGGCATTTTCATTTTTGTTAATATTTTTTTCATTGTTTTACGGCTTTTATTATTTCTGTGGGGCTTATCAAATTTCCAATTTTATTCACTGATTTTATTTTAGGATTGTGATCAACGCCAAAAAGTATTTCTTTGTAAATTCCCGAAATATTTTCTTCTACAAAAACAATCTCATCATAAGTATTGATAATATCTAAAATAGCTCCGGGTACAGGTAACAGAGTTTTCACTATCAATAACGAAACCATTTCTCCTTCTTCTCTTAGTTTACCAACAGCATCCCTTGAAGCATCAGCAGATATGCCATAAGTCACTATTAATTTCTTCGCCTTTTCTTCCTTATCATAATCATAAAAAGTGAACTCGTCTATACGTTTCTCAAATTTCTCTTTTAATCTTTTTGTATTTGCCATAGATTCGGGATCATTTTTCTTTATTAATCCGGCATCATTATGTGTAGACGCATTTATACGAACCTGATACTTTTCATCCCCAAGTGGTATATACGCAGGAACCATTTCCTCTCCTGTCTTGTATGGTGCATAAGGCTCTATTACCTCTGTTGAGAATTTCTTTACGGGAATGATTTCTTTCAATTTGTTTATATCAAAACTTTTATTTGTCATAACCAATTCCTTGGATGTCAATAATACAACGGGAGTTCTGAATTTAATCGCCATCTTTATCGACTCGTAAGTCATATCCCATGCATCTTCAAAATCCGAATGACTAAAAACAGGTATAGGGTATTTACCCGAAATCAATCCGTTTAAAAACATTAAATCCCCTTGTGCTCCCGTAGTTGCAGACCCGGTACTTGGTCCCAGCCTCTGTGTCAATATCAATAACATCGGCAATTCCATAGCATAGGCCATATTCAATCCTTCTGCCATCAATGCCAATCCGGGGAAAGCCGTAGCTGTAACGGGAAATTTCCCAGCGGCTGAGAATCCGGACATCCATTGCATAACGGTAATTTCATCCGGTCCTGCCAAAAAAGAGGGAAATCTTTGTGTTCCATATTGATAAAATCTGTTGGAAGGAGTAATAGGATATCCTATAAACACATCTGATCCCGCCCTTACACATGCTTCCGTGATAATCATAGAAGCATCGGTAAATACCATTTTTTTTGTTAACGTTTCCAATTTTTATAATTTTTATACAACTTTCAAAATAAATTTCTTAATGCCTTAAAACAAATATTTTCACACTAAATACAATTACTGAAATCATTATCAAATCTCAAAGTCAAAACACATTATATATTTTTTCCCAACACGATTTCTTCCCTGAAAGTCACGTTTATTAAAAATAATCGGCAAAGGTAAATACAATTATTCTAAATAGTGAATCTTTTAAGCAATTTTGATGATTTATAACTGATATTATTTTAATGCAACTACTTAAATAAATTAATTTGTATAACTAAATAACACCAATAAGAACACTATCAAATTACGAAATAACTATCTCATAAAAAGAAAAGTTCAAAGTTTCATGTTTCATGTTTGAAAGATAAAAGATAAAAGTAAAAAGATAAAAGGGATTAATGGTGAATTGTTTTTATTTATTCAATGAAAAAAATCTTTGTATAGCTTTAGCAAGTGCGTGTCCATAAATTCATTAAAATTTAAAAACAAACACTTTATAGATAAATACAAAATAAATATAAATATTTTTCACTGTCCATTAAACCAATTCAAAACAATATAGTCATATAAACGTAAATATTAATTAATAAAAAAAACAGACTTATGAAAAAATTAATTTTTAGTTTTAAGGTTTTATCACTGGTGTTATTTATTGGCCTAATAGCATCGTGCAACAAAGACAATACTGAATTCCAAGTAACTGATGAAGAAGCATTAAGTGATGATTTTGATTTAAACATGGAGGATATAACTTATTCATTTGCAGAAATGACTGAAGAGCAAGATCAATTCGGTTTGCCTGAAACAACAGAAGCACAAGGCAAACCCAAATGTTTTGAATTTGTATATCCAATTGATATCATGTTTCCCGACTCCTCTACAATAACTGTAAACGATAATGAAGAATTTAGAAATGCAGTCAAGTCATGGAGAGAAAACAATCCCGATGTATCGGGAAGACCGATGATTGTATTTCCTGTTGATGTTACATTACTAAATGGAAATATCATAACAATCAATTCCAAACAGGAATTTAGAAAGTTATTATTCAAATGCAAAAAACACCATAAACACCCTGGATTCAAAGGATGTTTCAAGCCCGTATTCCCTCTTACTTTAGTATTTCCGGACGGTACAACACAAGAAGTTAATTCACCTGAAGACATGAAAAATGCTATCGTAGAATGGAAACAAAACAACCCAGACGCTTCAGGACATCCCGTTATACAAATGCCTTTTGACGTAAAATTAAGAAATGGAAAAACTGTCACAATCAACAATAAAGAAGACTTGAAAAAACTAATACGTAAATGCAGATATATGAGAAAACACCATAGAAAGCATAGAGATAGGTAGCTATAGTTTATGGTTTATTATCTATTACGTAAAAAAATACACAGGAGACAACCTCCTGTGTATTTTTTTTCAAACATCCAATTACTGTCTGCCTGTAAATAGCGATATTATTATATTTCAATGATTTTATACCTGAATTCTCATTATCCGGTAATAATACCTTTCATCATATACTCTTCATCTATTTCCATTAGATTGACATCAACGATATTATTTTCAAGATTGTCGTATGAAGTAAATTTTACTTTTATATAATTATCAGTAAATCCGGTGTAAATATCTTTTTCTTTGGATTTTTCAACCAAAACCTTCCTTGTCTCCCCCTTGAAACATGAATAAAATGCATATTTTTTTTTCAAAGATAAATTTGTCAATTGAGCATTACGTTCACGTCTAATTTCCATAGGTACTTTCATTGACATATTATAGGCAGGAGTACCCGATCTTTCGGAAAAAGTAAAAACATGAAGATATGAAACATCAAGTTTATTGATAAAATCATAAGTTTTTTCAAATTCCAAATCCGTTTCACCCGGAAATCCGGTGATTACATCCACTCCTATACATGCATGCGGTATTATCTCTTTTACTTTTGATACCCTTTGTTCATAAAATTCCCGGATATATCTTCGTTTCATCAATTTCAATATTTTATCAGAGCCTGATTGCAAAGGAATATGAAAATGAGGCATAACAGTCCTTGAATCAGCAACAAATTCTATAATCTCATCCGTTAAAAGATTAGGTTCAATCGAAGATATTCTTATTCTTTCTATTCCTGCAACATTATCAAGTCTTTGCAACAATCCGAGAAAATCAACATTCTCTTTTATCCCTTTCCCATAATCTCCTATATTCACACCGGTTAGAACAATCTCCTTAATTCCTTTTCCAGCAATATCCTTAGCATTGGAAATTATTTGTTCACTAGTCCCACTTCGGCTTTTCCCCCTTGCTTTGGGTATAGTACAGTATGTACAAATATAATCACAACCTGTCTGTATTTTCAAAAACGATCTTGTTCTATCTCCCGATGAATATGCCGAATGAAATCCCGAAACGTCATTTATTTCACAAGAAATAAATTTTTCTTCCGGTACTGACAAAAGATATTTATCAATATTGAATTTTTCTCCTGCACCAAGTACTAAATCAACTCCTTCTATTTGTGATATTTCTTCAGGTTTCAACTGTGCATAACAACCAATTACAACTATTTTGCTTTCAGGATTTATCTTTTTTGCTTTTCTGATGATCTTCCTGTTTTTTCTATCGGCAAAATCTGTTACCGAACATGTATTGACAATAAAAATATCGGGTTTTTCATCAAACCCTACAACATCATAACCTTTGTTTGCCATATCATCTGCAATAATTGAACTTTCAGCATAATTCAATTTACATCCAAGTGTGTAAAATGCAACTTTTTTCTTTTTACTCATCAATCCTTTTAAACTTTAAAATCAACTTAATAAAATCGGAACCGGCCTAAAAAACAAATCAAGTATTATCAGACTTTTCATATTCTTTAATCCGGTCAAAAGTATCAACCATTTTATTCCAAAATTCTTCAAAATACGGTTTAAATTTTGCCATGGTCTTTTCAGTTTTAGAAGGAAGGGTCTCTAAGTATTCATAAGAAACAGAAGAGTTTTTATTATTGTCCGATAGCAATTGCAGAGTATCTATTCCCCATAATGCATAACTGTAAAATATCATTAGCAGAATAGCCATTATCGCACCACCAAGCAATTTATTAATAAAATTAATCTGTGCAAATTTTAGAATATCTTCAAGTTTTTTTCCCAAAAACCTTATTAATATCAATATCACAATAAAAGTAAGCGCAAAACCAAGTATAAATGTCAACCCGGGGTGAATATTAATAAATTTTTCAAGTAAAGCAATAGTAAACGGGGATAATTTCACAGCTGCCAATACTCCAATCATTATCGAAAAAACCGCAAATACAGTTTTTACAATACCTCTATTGTACCCAATATAAAAACCATATAAAATAAGTAAAGCTGCTACAAGATCTATAAACATAATTTTTATTATTTATTAAAGCGGTACTATTCCAAGTTTTGCATTTTAGTTAGAAAACAATATATATAAATAGTTACCTATTAATATTAATTTACAAATAAAAGAAAATATTGTTTATGTTTTTTATTTATTATTTGAAAAATATAAAAAATAGATAAAATTCAACAAATTTTATTAAAAATGAAAAATAAAATATACTTTTACGGACTAAATAGTATCTGCACTAAATATTTATAACAAAGCGAACATAATTTTATTTAATCAAATACGACTACAAAAAAATAAGAAATGAAAATAAAAAGCACCATTTTTTCTTTAATATTTTTATTCACTTCTTTTGTCTCTTTTGCACAAGAAAAAGGTTTGGATGAAAGAATAAATGAAAAATTTAAACCTATTTCCGATTTTATTGTCGGTATTGTTTTTTACAAGATAAAATTAATGCCTGACGTTGAAATTCCTATAATATTGATAATTTTAATTCTCGGAGCGATTTATTTTACATTTTATTTCAAGTTTGTAAATATAAAAGATTTTTTCTTGTCAATGAAAGTCACAAGAGGAACTTTTGATGAAATTGATGCAGATGCTACACCGGTACATACAGATGATTATCTTATAGGAACCGAAGAAGGAGATATTTTAAAAACTGAAAAAATTGAAGAGCATATAGGTGAAGTCAGTCACTTTCAAGCTCTTACAGCAGCTTTATCCGCTACTGTAGGATTGGGAAATATTGCCGGAGTGGCAATAGCGATAGGGATAGGAGGACCGGGTGCAACTTTTTGGATGATTCTGGCGGGATTATTCGGTATGTCCACTAAATTTGTCGAATGTACTCTCGGTGTAAAATACAGGGATATAGAACCGGACGGTACGGTACATGGAGGTCCGATGTATTATTTGAAAAAAGGTTTTGCAAAAAGAGGATGGGCTAATTTCGGTAAATTCCTTGCTATTTTCTTTGCCATAATGACTATTGGGGGTTCTTTTGGCGGTGGGAATATGTTCCAGGCAAATCAGGCTGCAAAACAATTTATTGGTATAATTGGCTGGAACGCAGGTTATGCCGGATTTGCTTTTGGAATTATTGTTGCTTTTTTAGTAGCACTGGTAATTATCGGAGGTATAAAAAGAATCGGAAGTGTTACATCCAAGATAGTACCTATCATGGCAATAGTATATGTCGGAGCTTCAATATTGATTATTCTTGTGAATTATGACAAGATAGGAAATGCCATATCCCTGATATTCACGGAAGCCTTCGGATCAAAAGCTATTGCAGGCGGAATGATAGGAGTAATGGTACAAGGTATCCGAAGAGCCGTATTTTCAAATGAAGCTGGCGTTGGTTCGGCAGCCATCGCCCACTCTGCGGTAAAAACACGTTTTCCTGTCAGTGAAGGACTTGTGGCAATGGTAGGCCCTTTTGTAGATACTGTTATTATATGTACCATGACAGCATTGGTGATTATCATTACCGGATATTACGTACAACAACCGGGCTCTACAACCGAAGGAGTTATGGTAACTTCACAAGCATTCAATTCAGCTATACCAGGTTTCAAATACATTCTAACCATAGCAGTTGTCCTTTTTGCATTCTCTACAATGATTTCATGGTCATATTACGGATTGCAATCTTGGAAATTTTTATTCGGAAGAACAAAAAAAATGGATCTTACATACAAAATTATATTTTTGATTTTTACAATTATAGGCTCGTCAGCCAGTCTTGGAGCGGTCGTTGATTTCTCTGACGCTATGATATTTGCAATGGTTTTTCCAAATATGATAGGCCTTGTGGTAATGGCACCTGAAGTAAAAAAAGAATACAACAGATACTTGAACGCAATTAAGAAATTTTACAAAGAAAAGACGGTTTAAAAATCTCTTTAATCATTATAAGCTACTTGTAAAGAATGATTTGTAATTTATAATTTGTTATTTTAAATACCATTTAACAACATTTGAGAAAAACTTAATGCTGTAGGCATGCGTTTATTGTGTAAGAAAATGAGATTATTGTCTTTTTAATCCAAACGTATATTGATAGAGAGGGTACTTATAAAAAAAAGAAAAAGGAAACAGTACTTAAGCGCTTAAACACTATTTTAATCTTAAATTATGGAAAAAGTGTATATTTCTTTGGGCAGCAATAAAGGAAACAGTGCAGATAATATCACAAGAGCCATTAAAAAAATAAAACTTTATGATATCAATGTTGCAAAGGTTTCAAAAATATATATAACAGAACCTTGGGGGAAAAAGGATCAAAATGATTTCCTAAATTGTGTACTTAAATTGGAAACGGATATGTCTCCTTGGAAATTATTAGGTATTTTCAAACAAATTGAACTGGAATTAGGCAAAAATATCAAGGAAAGGTGGGGCGAAAGAACAATCGATATTGATATAGTTTTTTATGGAAATAAAATCATATATGAAAAAAATTTAATAATTCCTCACCCTAGATTCCATTTACGTAAATTTGTTTTAATACCTTTGTGTGATATTTCTTGTGAAATAATGGATCCATATAGTAAAAAAAGCATTAGAGAACTTTTAAATTCAGTCACAGATAATAGCGATATAAAATTATTTACAATATAATTATTAATGAAAATTGATTTTCCATATAGGTATATAGCAGTTGAAGGAAATATCGGAGCCGGTAAAACGTCTTTTAGCAAAATGATTTATGACGAATACAACTGCAGATTGATTCTTGAAGAATTTGCAAACAATCCTTTTTTATCATTATTTTATGAAGACCGGAAAAGATATGCTTTTACGGTTGAATTATTTTTTATGACCGAAAGGTATAAACAAATGGAAGATAGCCTGATACTTCAACAAAGTTTATTCAATGACTTTATTATATCCGATTATGTCTTTATAAAAACCCTTATTTTCGCAAGAAAAACTTTGAATGATAAAGAATTTAAGCTCTTTCAGCAACTTTTCAGTACTTTGCAACATAATTTTCCTAATCCCGATTTATTGGTTTATCTTCACAGAAATGTTGATATTCTATTAAAAAATATCAAAAAAAGAGGGCGGGATTTTGAAGATAAAATCAATAGAAAGTATTTGTACGATATTCAGGATTCTTATTTTGAATATTTCCGCAATATAGTTACATTTCCTGTTTTAATTATTGATTTGGGAGATATTGATTTTATAGCGGAAAAACAATATTATGATATATTAAAATCAATTATTGCAAAAGAATATACACCAGGTGTTCACCGTATCAGTTTGCATGTATAAAGGGCTATTGTGACCTAATGGAATAGCTTTACAGAATATCGTAAACTGAGAACTTTGATTTTTATTAATCCTTTATTACCAAGCCTCCCAAAATTTCATAGTCCAAAAAATAATCAGGATATGACTTGTTGACACATTCTGCATTATCAATTATAATATCTCCGGTAGCTTTCAATCCGATTGTTGCCAAAGCCATCGCTATACGATGATCATTATGCGAGAAAACTTTAGCAC
>JALSPW010000193.1 GCA_026985735.1 Saprospiraceae bacterium | reverse complement strand
ACAATACAGCTTACATTATGACATCCCTTTGTTCAAAAACAAAACTATTGAAAATAGTAAAGAAAAAAAATATGGATATATAGACTATAATTATAAATTGAATCAAACATTGAAAAGTGATATAAACCATAGTTTATCTTTGTATCTAAAGTTTTCATTATCAACCAGTACTAAATTGATATTTGAACTAGGCTACGATATGCTTATTAATGGAACATATGGTTATGAATTGAATCAAAAAATATATTTTACTGATCAAAACACACAAATTACCACTTCAAATACCTATAGTTACAAAATAGAAAATGAAACAATTGATCATAATTACTTTAGTTTAAAATTGGGTCTGACTAAAGATTTATTTATGAAAGGTAAAGATTAATTTTAATACTATAAAATGTGTTATTATGCACAGCTATATGCAAAATAAAACCATTAACGTACTCATAATACTAACTTTCCTCACAGGTCTATTGTCCTGTGGGGATAAGTTTATGATATTATGAACAAATATTATTTAAACACATTTTTAAACTTTTAAATTATGAAATGCAAAATATTATTTTTATTATTTTTTTTAATTGGAATAATCAAAGCGCAGGAAATAAATGATTTTTTTGGAAAAAATAAACTATCTTTATCATGAAAATCAAATTGTAGCATACGATTTTATATACTATTCAGGAGCTAAAGGGGTTCAAAATTTAAGAACAGGACATGGCATCATACAAAATAAACCAAATGATACATTGAAGTTTTATCACAATATCTTTGTTGATTTCCATGATGGAGATATTGCACAACAGGTTTATGACGGCAAAAATGTTATCAGAATTAATAATAAAGATAAAGAGAAATTCACCATAGATAGATATAAAGGTAAAATTGTTGTTGCTGATTTTTGGTATATTGGCTGTGAACCTTGTTTTAAACTTATGCCTGTATTGGAAAAACTTCATGATGAGTATCCCGATGTTCAATTTATAGAGTTGGACCCTTTTGACAAAACAGAAAAATTAGAAAAATTTTTATACTATAGAAAGATTAAATATCCTGTTTTTCATACCCCGGGATTCGAAAAAAAAATATAATATACATGCTTTTCCAACAGTGATTATATTTGATAAAGAAGGTAATATCATTAGAAGATTAAGAGGATATAATGATAGTCATTATAAAAAAATAAAGGCAATATTAAATGAAACGAACATGAATTTTATTAATCATAAAATACACACAAAATTATGATTAAAAAAATTTATGTGAGTTCCTGAATGTATTATAATTTTTTTGTAAATTTTCGCAAACAAAAAATTTTAAACAGATGAAAACTTACAAAATTAATTTAGTGTCTGTCTTTAAAGTGCGTAAATATTTAAAGACCGACACTATTTAAAACATCAACATCTCCTTTTTCTTCTCTTTTGTCTTTTGGTTTTAAAAGAATCCCTGAATCCCTTGAATTGATCCGTTAAATTATTAAATTCATCCTCTATGGACTGAGCAATAGTATCAATATCAATAGGCTCTCCTCTCATCTCTTTTCTTTCAGCAGTAGTTTTTGCTTTTGGAATTATTATCATCAATATAATGTAAATCAAAGGACTGATTCCCGAAACAAAGAGTAGCACAAATAGAAGTCTTATCCAAATAGGATCAGGAACACCGAGATAATTAGCCAGACCTGAACAAACACCTCCGATAACCTTGTTGTCAGGGTCACGGTAAATCTTTTTACCAACTCTATATTCATAAGATCTTCTATTGCTTTCTTCCGATTTATAAGATTTCTCATCGTTCTCATTATTTTCGTCATCAACAATATTATCTTTTGAAAAATCTTCCGGAGTACCAAGAATCTTTATTGCTTTATCTACATCCGATAATGATAATATAGCATGCTCTCCTGCATTTTCCTTAAACAATTCTGCCATTCTTACTTCAATATCAAAAATTATCTCGTGCGGATTATCATATTCACCAAAATATTTTTCCAATGACACAAAATATTCTTCCATTTTATCATAAGCATCTATATCTATAGTAAATGGATAACCTCCTAGATTTATATTTACAATTTTTTTCATTTTTTTATTTTTATTTTATTTTGAAATAGTCTCGACTACAGTTTTTAAATTATGCCAGGTCTTCTGAAGCTCTCCAAGAAATTCCTTCCCTTTCTCAGTTATAAAATAATATTTTCTCGGTGGACCTGAAGTGGATTCTTTCCAGTTATATCCAAGCAATTCATCATTCTTTAACCTGTTTAGTAACGGATACATAGTGCCCTCTACAACTATCAACTCTTTTTCTTTCAACCTCTTTATCATGTCCGATGGATAAGACTCTTCTTTTGAAATCATAAGTAACGTAATCATTTCAAGAAAACCTTTCCTCATTTGCGCTTTGGTGTTTTCTACATTCATCTGTTATATTTTTTAATTAATTTAATGCAAATATATAACAAAATATAGAACCTTGCATAACATAGTAGATTGTTTTGGATAGTAATTCGACAAAATATATGATTTTGTCGATAAATGACAAAATATTTCTGAAATTCAATGAAAAATTTCTTAAAAAAAATCTTATCTATTTAATATTTTTTCTTGAATATCAATACTTTCATCATGAATCGCCTTTAAAATGATTTTAACAAAATCAGGATTTAGCTCCAATTTATTGCTTAGTTCCAAGGTACGACTTATTATTTTTTCCCACCTTGCTTTTTGCAACACTGTTGTATTATGCGATTTCTTATATTGAGCGATATCTCTTACTACATCCATTCTCTTGCTTAAAATCGAAAGCAATTCTTTATCCAGTTCATCAATCTTTCTTCTGTAATCATGTAGCTCTTCAGCAGCTTGTTGGTTTTCACCTTTTTCTTTCCTGATATGCAGCGCGGAAATAATCTCATCAAATCTTTGAGGAGTAATTTGTTGCATCGCATCACTCCATGCATTATCAGGATCACGGTGAACTTCAAGCATAATACCATCAAAATTAAGATCCATAGCTTTCTGTGCCACTTCATGCAGCATTGTCCTATTACCGCAAATATGACTCGGATCATTTATCATAACCAGGTCCGGTCTCTTCATCATAAGTTCGATTGGAATCTGCCACATTGGATTGTTGCGATACACTTTGTCTCCAAATTCAGTAAATCCTCTATGGATTATTCCCAATACATTAACTCCTACATTCTCCAATCTCTCAATAGCACCTAACCATAGAGATAATGAAGGATTTATAGGATTTTTGACCAGAACTTTTGCATTTGTACCTTTTAGCGCATTTGCAATCTCTTGCATGGAAAACGGATTAACAGATGTTTTCGCACCTATCCACAAAACATCGATTTCCGCTTTAAGTGCATGTTCAATATGAGTGGTGTTTGCCACTTCCACTGTAACGGGAAGCCCTGTTTCCTCCCTTGCAGAAATCATCCATTTTAGCCCTTCTTTCCCAACACCTTCAAAAGTGCCGGGACGTGTACGGGGTTTCCATATTCCTGCTCTTAACATATCAACCTTAGCTGTTTTAGCCAAAGCAATAGCGGTTTCCAGCAATTGCTCTTCTGTTTCTGCACTACATGGACCGGAAATCACAAACGGTTTATTATATTTTTTCAAATAATCTCTTTGCAATTTTATTTCTTTCATAATTCCCACTTTAAACTAATCCTTAAAATTAATACAACTACCCAAATAGAGTGCTTTTGAGCTGAAAAATTTCAATTTTCGTATATAAAGAAACTTATATTTTGAAGTGATAGTGGAGCTATTTCAAAACATATTATAATTTTTCAGTCAAAACGATTCTACCTGACTAGTTACAAACTTATAACCTCCTTATAAATATATTGTTCATTCAAAAGTAAGATAACTACCCAGTCAGAGTTCTTTTAAGGTGAAAAATCGATAAAAAAAACCGGAACTGTTTTCTGTTCCGGTATTCGAAAATGAAAAACTAAATTTAAAAAGTGTAGACATTATATGTTTAGATTAAAAATGAATGTATATCTTCCGTATTGTATAGCTGGTGCGGTATAATCCGCTTCAAATCTATATTGAGTTGCCATCTTAAGTGCTCTAACAATCAAATTTTTATCCGTTATTGTTGAATTTTCTTTGTTATATGCAACGACTACGACATTTCCTGCTCTATTTATTCCCATATTAATCGCAATACGACCGTTTTGTTCTGCCAATTGTCTGATAGGAGCATGATAAATCACTTTTCTGCCAAACACACCATCTCCGTTAAAATCCAATTCACCAAGAGCTTTTCCCGATAATAAATTGCCTTCTTCACCGTCACCTTCAGTAACCGAAGCCTCTCCTTCTTTCGTTTTTGCTTTATCCTTATTAACTTTTTCACTATTTTCAATTTTCACATCACTAACTTCCTCCTCTATGGATTCTATTTTTACTTTTTCTTCTTTCTGAGTTACAAATTTGGATTTTTCCACTTTATCACTTCTCAAATTCTTTTTAGCGGAAGAAATTCCCGATGATGTACTATTATTAGTAAAATTAATCTCCATATAATTATAGGGAGATTCAACACCCGGTAAATTCTCATTATTTATAGCAATAAATGAAGTCATTACAATAATAATCAATATCAAATGGAAAAATATGGATATTCCCATTAATTTTCTTTCTAATAATTTTTCATTCGTTTTCATAATCATAATTTTAATTTATCTAATCGGCAATATTAAAAGAGATTTGTAATTCTCATATATTTTCTTTATTATATTTGTTTGACGAAGGAAAATGAATAATGTTAAACTTTTAAATATTAAGGTTTTCATAAAGTTTTGACAAAAATGTTAATAAATGTTAATATTTTTATACCAAACCCTTATCAAGATAGTGAAATAGAAAAAGAATTAGTTTTTATAATCAGCATATTGGTAACAGTTTGATATTATAACAGCTAATGCACAAAACTGACAAATTTTTCATTTTTTCATTTTTTATAACATTATTGATTTATTAATGTTATACTTTTGTAGTTGGTTATAAAAGCGGGATATTAAATTCGGTTTATTATAACCCTTTATATAAGTAGGTTTTAAAATAAAATATAATGTTAAAAAAAATATACAATTTTTTCTTATCTATTTCATTTGCAGGCACCTTGTTTTTGTCTTTAGCATTAGCAATGGCAGTTGCCACCTTTATTGAAAATGATTATGGGACAATGACTGTTCAAAAAATCATTTACAAATCATGGTGGTTCGAATTGTTGTGGCTTTTATTTGCCGTTTCGTTGATTATTAATATTTTTAAATTCAGATTGTACCGGAAGGTGAAATACGGAATTTTTATTTTTCATCTGGCAATGCTTATTATTATTGCAGGAGCTGCTATCACCAGATATATCAGTTACGAAGGGCTGATGCATATCAAAGAAGGTGAAACTTCCGATTATATTTTGACAGATGACACTCATATAAAAATAATTGCCACTGATGGAATTGACAGTATTAATTCTGAAAACAAAGTTCTTTTCGGTAGTCTTGGAAAAAATACTTTTAATAAAAAAATAAAATTTAAAAATAAAGAATATAACATCGCATTAAATAAATTTATCCCGAATGCAAATGAATCATTGGTAAAAGATGAAAAAGAAGGAGTACCTGTATTATATTTGATACATGGTACTGCCGGAGGAAGAGTGGGAGGTTTTCTCAAAGAAAAAGAAACATTAGTTTATAATACGGTCATGATAGGTTTCAATACCGATGAAAACACCAATGTGAAAATTTATACAAAAAATGACAGTTTAAAAATCCAAACCGCTTTTCCTTTTACCGTAATGTATATGAGTGATCAATCAATTGATACAATGAAAGCCAATACAGAATATAATTTTGGCACAGGAGCATTATATATGTTACAAAATGAAAACATTGTGCTAAAAGAATATATACCCAAAGCCAAATTAATCCCTGTATCAAAATCTTCAAAAATAGAAGCTGCTTCTTTTAACGCTTTGGAATTTAACGTATCGGATGGCAATACTATTAAAACCGTTTATGCATGGGGTAATAAAGGAATGGAGGGACAATTGCAACATGTGAAATTCGGAGAAACCGATATTGCAATATCTTATGGCTCCATACGCAAAAAGCTGCCTTTCAAAATAAAACTAAGGGATTTCCAATTGGAGAGATATCCGGGTTCACACAGCCCCTCTTCGTATGCTTCCGAAATAACATTAATAGACCCCAAAGACAATATTAAAATGGATTACAGGATATACATGAATCATGTATTGGATTATAAAGGTTACAGATTTTTTCAATCGTCTTATGATCCTGACGAATCGGGAAGTATCCTTTCGGTCAATCATGATGCATGGGGAACCGGTATTACTTATCTTGGATATTTTTTACTTACAATGGGTATGATTTTAACCTTTTTTACAAAAAAAGCAAGAGTTAAAAAATTGAATCGACTGATAAATAAATTCAGGGATAAAAGACTTCATAATACTTCAATAATAACTTTTATATTGATTTCTACTATTGTCTCGTCGGCTCAGGTCAACTTACCCGATTCATTCAAAATAATCAACAAGACACAGGCAAAAAAATTCGGTGAAATATTAATTCAGGAGAGAGGAGGTAGAATTATGCCTTTAAACACCATGTCTTCAAGATTGGTGAGAAAAATAACTCAGAAAAAAGAATTCGCAGGGCAAAATCCGGATCAGATAATGCTTGGAATAATGACATTCCCGCACCAGTGGCAAAATATTCCTATAGTTAAAATAGGCCATCCTGAATTGGAAGATTATATAGGAACAGGAAAATATGCTGCTTATATTGATTTTTTTGATGATAAAACAGGATATATTTTAGCAAATTATATTGAAGAAGCATTACATAAACCTGAAAAAGAAAGATCAAAATTTGATAAAGCGGTAATAAAAGTTGATGAGAGAATCAATATTATTTATATGATATTCTCCGGAAGTTTCCTCAAAATCTATCCTAAAAAAGATGATCCATCCAGAAAATGGTACACACCCGAGCAAGCATCAAAAATGGATTTTGGAGAAGCTGATGTATTGGTCAAAAATTTCCTTCCGTGGTACTTGCAAAGTGTTGTCGAAGGAGTAAATAAAAATGATTGGAGCAATGCAAATCTTGCATTGGAGGGATTAAAAAATTATCAAAAATCCGTTGCTGCCGGTTATATGCCGTCTGATAATAAAATTAAAGCGGAATTATTCTACAACAAAACTCTTATTTTCAACAAACTGATAGGCTGGTATTTTACTGTTGGTTTTATACTATTGATTTTATTGCTGATAAAAGTTTTCAAACCGGGTATCAATTTAAAATGGTCTGTAAAAACCGGTATATTTTTAATATTTATAGGATTTATATTCCATACTTTCGGTTTGGGATTGAGATGGTATATTGCAGGACATGCACCTTGGAGCAATGGATACGAATCTATGGTTTATATCGCATGGGCAATAGTCTTAGCAGGAGTTTTATTAGCAAAGAAATCGCCTATTACGCTTGCGGCTACAGCAGTTTTAGCTGCTTGGATAATGATAGTGGCGGCAATGAATTGGATGGATCCCCAAATTACAAACCTGGTCCCCGTATTGAAATCCTATTGGCTTATGATTCATGTATCCGTTATTACGGCTAGTTACGGATTTTTATTCTTGGGTGCAATGCTCGGCCTCATTAATCTAATAATGATATCCATATCCGGAAATAACGAAGAAAATACCAATATCAAATACACAATAAAAGAATTAACTGCGGTAAATGAATTATCTTTGACTATCGGTCTGTTTTTGTTAAGTATCGGCACCTTTCTGGGGGGAGTATGGGCAAATGAATCCTGGGGTAGATACTGGGGATGGGACGCAAAAGAAACTTGGTCATTGATTACAATTATGATATACGCTTTTATACTTCACATGAGAATGATCAAGGGTATGCGTTCGGTTTATATTTTTAATTTGGCTTCAGTCATAGGTTCATTTTCCATTCTTATGACATATTTTGGTGTTAATTTTTATCTCTCCGGATTACATTCTTATGCCAAAGGAGATGCTGTGCCCATACCTTTATGGGTTTATATATCCGTATTTATATTAGTTGTATTGGCTACGATAGCATATTACAGACAAGATAAAAACGAAACCATATAGACTGCCATAATATCGTAATTACAATAATTTTTTAGTTTTAAATATCTTCGGAACATCTGACTCCTAAAAATAATGATTTTAATAACAGTTTGAATGTAAGACAAATAATTGAGAATGACAAAAGAGAAATTTAATTATGAATGGTGAATGGTAAATTATGAGTTAAAAAGCCGGCTTTGAAGTCATGCTATCACATGCTTTCAAGTCCTACCTGCAAATATCAAAAATTGATTTACAGCGAACTATTTCATACCGGTAATTAATATAAAATAGTCCAAGACAAATTATAGATATTTTTGTGAGGTAAAGGCAAAAAATGAAAAATATTTTTCACTCATGCTTTTATTAATATTGGGGTCATCTTAATTCCTCTTATCTTTTTCCTTTTGTCTTTTATATTTCAAGCTTTGAGCCTTGTTCAACATCATCCTTCAATCAAAGGATATTTTATTCCTTTGTATTTTTGGAGAACAACTTTTATTTTACCGACAGCGAGAGGTGATTCAATAACAAGAGGTATGTTGTTTTTGCCGGTTGAAATCCAAACTTTCATCCTTTCGTTTTTTGCAAACACTCTACCTTTTATTATTGAAGGTGATATTTCAATAGCTTCATATTTGCCAAGATTTTTAACCTCAACTTTAGATTTATTACCTATATATTCTAATTTTAAGGGATAAATTTCATCATCAAGCATCATATTAAAGGGTATTTGATCTCCTTTACTCAACCTTGATTTATCAATATTTCTTAAACTATAGATAACCGACAAAATATCAAACATACAAGAATCATATTTCTTTTTATAGGTTTTCGCAGGTTTATCATTTATTTTGACAATAGAACTAACTTCTTTTTTATCCCTGTCAAATGTTATATCGTTTATTATTCGATATCCTCCTTCGGTAATATTTCTTTTTGCCCTTACCGGCAATAAAGTTTCTTTATCCACAAAACTGTAAAAATAATCCTCAACTTCAAATATCCAATTATATGCCGGAAAAGTTTTTCCTATCGCAGAATAAAGATAGTTCTCCTGATTTTCTTTTACATTAAATACAACTTCACCTGCAGGCAACCACACAATACCCCAATTGTAATAAATCGTATAAGTCAATTCTTCTCCTGATACAAATGCGGTATTTTCAACATCACAGAATTGGTTTGCATCATATATATCTTTAATATTTAGACTTCTGTACGAATTACCGGACAAGCTTAAAATAAATATAACTATCGAAAACAATCTAATCATATCCAAATGATTTTGGTATATTAACACGAATTATCAAAATCAATCCTACTATGGATGGTATTAAAATATTGATAAACCAAATACTGAACGCTGAAGATAAAATCAATATTTTGTTATCCGTGAAATTACTAAGAAGTAAAATTGAAACCTCCCCTCTTGCTAAAATATTCATCACGGGAGGTAAAGGGATACTTGATTGGATAAAAAATATAATAGAAATAGCAGCTAATACTGCAAATGTATTCCCTTCAATACCAAAAAATCTGATTATCAATAAAAACTGAACGGCAAAAACCGTATATCGTAAAAAAGATAAAAATAATACTTTATTCAAAATACTTTTTGTAATAAAACCGGTAGAATTCGTATCTGAATCAATAATTTTTTTTACTATCTTTTTTAAGCCGATTTTTTTTGCCAGATACAATGCAAAATCGATATTGTAATATAAAAATATCAATATTATTATTAAAAACAAACCGATATATACAAAGGAGTAAAAAAGAAAATCATCTACCTTGTAATAATCAATTGTAAAGAATATCAATCCGGTAAAACCAACAATAACCGTTACTAGATTTTGTGCAATACCTGAAATAAATGTTGCCCACACCCCTTTCCAATTATTTTTATTATCAAGCAACAAAACCCTGCCAAAATAATCTCCCAATTTTGCAGGTGTAACAATACCGGTAGCCAAACCCAATAACACTGTTTTAAGAGATTTGACAAATGATATTGTTTCAAAGGAAGAAGTCAAAATTTGCCATTTCAAAGCTTCAAAACTCCAATTAACAAACATCAATAATACGGCGATTATCATTAATGAAACATTACTTGAATGAAGATTCATCTTGAGTTCCTGCCACATCAATCCGGAATCATTTTTTACAAACACCTGTCTATATATTACAATAATAAACAGCATTACAAATAATAACTTCAACGCAATATTTAATATGTTTTTTGTTTTCTTTTTAGTCATCGATTTCAGTGATAATAAACCAAAGATACAAATAATAATACAAAGAAGTTATTTAAAAAAACAATTTCAATATTTTTTACTACCTTTGCATCCCGTAACAATAGGTACCTAACCTTTAAATAAAATAACATGGCTAAATATATTTTTGTTACGGGCGGTGTAACATCTTCTCTTGGAAAAGGAATCATAGCGGCTTCACTTGGGAAACTTCTTCTTGATAGAGGACTTAATGTCACTATCCAAAAATTCGACCCGTATATCAATGTAGATCCCGGCACACTCAATCCCTACGAACATGGAGAGTGTTATGTAACCGATGATGGAGCTGAAACGGATTTGGATTTGGGGCATTATGAGAGATTCTTAAACATTTCCACTTCCCAGGCAAATAATGTTACAACAGGTAAAATTTATCAAACGGTAATTTCAAAAGAGAGAAGAGGTGATTATCTCGGCAAAACCGTTCAAATAGTTCCTCATATCACCAATGAAATAAAAAGGAGATTCCGGTTATTGGAATATAAAGAAAATTATGACATTATCATTACCGAACTTGGGGGTACTGTCGGAGACATAGAATCTTTACCTTATTTGGAAGCTTTACGTCAGCTAAAAAGAGATCTACCGAAAAATGATGTTTTGACTATACACCTAACATTGATTCCTTACCTCAAAACATCCCAGGAATTAAAAACAAAACCCACTCAACATTCCGTAAAAGAACTACTTCATGTCGGTATTCAACCGGATATTTTAGCTTGTAGAACCGAAAGACATATCACAGATGAAATAAAAGAAAAATTAGCCTTGTTTTGCAATGTAAGAAAACAGGATGTAATAGAGGCTATCGATGCAGAAACCATTTATGATGTACCCTTATTGCTGCAAAAAGAAAAATTGGATGATATCGTCTTGGAAAAATTGAATATCGTTAATAGAAAAAAAGCAACTCTTGCTGTTTGGAAAGAACATTTGACAAATCTAAAAAATCCAAAACATACCGTTAATATCGCTTTGGTAGGAAAATATATTGAATTGATGGATTCGTATAAATCCATTGTGGAATCTTTTATACATGCCGGAGCAAACAATGAAACCAAAGTAAATGTAATACCGGTAAAAGCCGAAGATTTAACAAAAGGCTTTACGGAGATTTTAGAAAATGTCTCCGGTATATTGGTAGCACCCGGATTTGGAGAAAGGGGAATAGAAGGTAAACTCAATGCGGTTAGATTTGCAAGAGAAAACAATATCCCTTTTTTAGGAATTTGTCTTGGTATGCAAATAGCAATAGTAGAATTTGCACGCAATGTTTTAAATATGGAAAATGCCAATTCCACTGAATTTGACTCCAAAACACCATATCCCGTGATTGATTTGATGCAAGAACAAGTAAATTTGATAAACAAAGGTGGTACAATGAGATTAGGGGCATATAAATGTACATTGGATAAAGATTCAAAAACATCAGAATTTTACGGCACTACTGAAATTGAAGAAAGACATCGTCACCGGTATGAATTCAATAATAAATATCTTGAACAATTTGAAGCCATGGGAATGAAAGCAGCAGGGAAAAATCCGGTTTCCAATCTTGTGGAAGTAATGGAATACAAAGATCATCCTTTTTTTATAGGTGTTCAGTTTCATCCTGAATACAAAAGTCGTGTAGTAAAACCACATCCGTTGTTTATAGCATTTATAAAAGCGGCATTAAACTATAATAAAATAAATTCTTAAGCTATTATGCATCATATCAATAAAATAAAGTTTTTTATAGTATTATTTCCTGTTTTATTTTCTCTACCGTTTTTTGGTCAAAATACACCGGTGAAAAATCAGGATTCTTCTTATATTGAAAAAACTCTGATTTTGCAAATGGATACTATTTCGATAGAAGGAACATTGCTTTTACCAAGTATTAAGGGAAAAATTCCCATTGCATTGATAATTGCAGGATCGGGTCCGACTGACCGGAACGGAAACAATCCGGTAATGCAAAACAATTCACTCAAAATGTTGGCCGAAGGTCTTGCAAAAAACAATATAGCATCATTGAGATATGATAAAAGAGGAATTGGCAAAAGCAAAATCAAAAATCTAAAAGAGTCTGATTTAAGATTTGAAAATTATATCAATGATGCAATTAAATGGATCGAAAAATTAAAAAAAGATTCCTCTTTTGGCAAAATCATAATTATAGGTCATAGTGAAGGTTCTTTAATAGGAATGATAGCAGCACAAAAATCACCGGTAGATAAATATATTTCCCTGTCGGGAACCGGAAAATCAGCTAATCAAATAATTAGAGATCAGCTGAAATCCCAACCGGATTATGTCAGGGCACCTGCAATAAAAATACTGGAAATACTGGAAAAAGGAGATACCACTCATTCAGTACCACAATTTTTATATTCTCTTTTTAGACCGGAAGTACAACCATATATGATTTCATGGTTTAAATACAATCCGGCAAAAGAAATCCAAAAACTTGATATCCCTGTTTTATTAATACAAGGTACAACTGACATACAGGTTTCAACTGAAAACTTAGACCTTCTGAAAAAAGCCAAGCCGGAAGCAGACACTCTTTTAATACCGGGAATGAATCATATATTGAAAGAAGCACCTATTGATAGAATGAAAAATATAGAAACATATTATAAACCGGATTTGCCTTTGGTAAAAGGGCTGGTGCAGAAAATCACTAAATTTATTAACAGCTAAATATTATCACAATGAAAAAACTGTTTTAATTCCCAAAAGTGGATTTATAAACATAAATACTACTTCAAAACCCATAATTATAAAATACAAAAAAGCCTGGTGGGGTATTTTTTAAGGTAATTAGTGATTTTATTAAAGCTTTATGCTGTTTTATCCGTATTTAATACGACCTTTGTGATTTTTTATACAAAATAACAATTGACAATAGGTCAATTGCCTTTTAAAATTACTATATGAACTCATTTACAGACTTTGGATTGAGCAATGAATTATTAGCTGCAATCCGGGAACTTGGTTTTGAGACCCCGACTCCCATTCAATTAAAAACAATCCCTCATCTATTAAGCTCAGATCAAAATATAATAGCTCTTGCTCAAACCGGAACCGGTAAAACAGCTGCTTTCGGATTGCCTTCTATTCAATTGACGAATATACAGGACAGAAATACTCAAACTCTGGTTTTAAGCCCCACGAGAGAGTTGTGTATGCAAATAACAAAAGATCTCAATAATTATGCAAAACATATCAAGGGACTCAATATTGTTGCAGTATATGGGGGTGCCAGCATTGAAACTCAAATAAAAAACCTTAAAAAAGGAGCACAAATCGTAGTTGGTACTCCGGGTAGAACCAAAGATTTGATTAAGCGTAAAAAATTGAAACTGGAAAATATAGAAAGAGTTATCCTTGATGAAGCCGATGAAATGCTCAATATGGGATTCAAAGAAGAACTGGATTCCATTCTTGCAAAAACACCGGATGATAAACAAACACTGTTATTTTCTGCGACTATGTCCAAAGAAGTCAGAAATATCGCCAAAAAATACATGGACAACCATATAGAACTATCTGTTGAAAGAACAAATATAGGTGCAAAAAATGTAAAGCATATATATTATATGGTTCATGCCAAAGACAAATATGAAGTATTAAAACGTATTGCAGATATAAATCCCGATATTTATGGTATAGTATTTTGCCGTACAAGAAGAGAAACCAAAGAGATCGCTAATAAACTGATGCATGACGGATACAATTCGGATGCACTTCACGGAGACATGTCCCAGGCACAAAGAGATGAAGTAATGAAAAGATTCAGAAACAAAAATTTACAAATCTTAGTGGCTACGGATGTTGCTGCACGGGGTTTGGATATCGATGATCTTACTCATGTCATCAACTTCAATTTACCGGATGATTCCGAAGTATATATTCACCGTAGTGGCAGAACGGGAAGAGCAGGTAAAAGCGGAATATCCATTACCATTGCTCATACACGTGACGGCAGAAAGATAAATGACCTCGAACGAAGATTTAAAATTTCCTTTGAAAAAGCCAATGTACCAACAGGAAAAGATATTTGCAGCAAACAATTGTACGCTTTAATAGACAAAATGAAAAAAATCGAAGTTAATGAAACACAAATAGAACCGTTTATGCCTTTGATTTTTGAAAAACTGGAAGGATTGGACAGAGAACAATTAATAAAACATTTTGTCTCGGCTGAATTTAATAGATTTCTAAATTATTATAAAAATGCTAAAGATATCAATGTTTCTCAAAATAAAAAAAGAGAAAGAAAATCAAGAAATGAAAGAAGGAAAAACGCATTTGCAAGATTATTTATCAATGCCGGAACCAAAAACCGTTTGGATCCTTTGCGATTGATAGGACTTATCAATAATGCTCTTGATTCAAGTGATGCCGAAATAGGTAAAATAGAAATTCTGAAGAATTTTTCATTTTTTGAAATAGAAAAAGGTAAAGAACAAAAACTTATAGAAGTATTGTCAGGTCAAAAATTTGAAGATGTAACATTATCTCTGGAAATATCTAAAGAAAAATCTTCTTCCAATATCTCCCAAAAATCCAAATCCGGTCGAAAAAGAGTATCTACAGGATATCACGAGAGAAAAAAACGAAAAGGCAACAGACGAAAAGAAAGAAGGAATTGGCGAAAAAAGTAAAAAAGTGATTATTCAATTACTATTTTCCCGGTTTCCCAAATAATTGTAGAATCTTGCGGATCGATAATTTTCATATAATATATTCCGGATTTTAATGAACTTACATTTATCCGGAATATATTCAATCCTTCTTTTGTCCTGCGATATTCTTTTAATGCAATTCTTCCAAAATTATCAACAATTGAGATATAAACGGTTGAATAACGTGTATTGTTAAATTTAATATTTAATGTATTTTTGACCGGATTTGGAAAACAAGAGACTATTTGAGAATTGTTATTTTCATCTTTTACAGCCATGGGTTTTATAAATTTAAAATCTACAAAAACAGGAAAATGATCCGATGCATTATCCGTATCTTCGGCATTCATTTGATATTTATCCAAAATATCCCTCCCCAATAATCTTGTAAACAATGCAAAACCGTTGGTTTTTTGCAATACGGATCCGGAATAAATAAAATAATCAAGTCTGCCCTTTGGATAAGACGAATTATCAGAATTCCAGGTAAAAGTGCCAGGATATCCGGTAGTTACCGGTTTGGCATCTTCAAAAATCGTACCGTCCCAATCAGGTAAAAAATCATTTCCATATACATATTCATTAGAGATATCTCCAAGAATGAGTGTTTTTCTTTGACGGTTGCTACCTACAAAATTCATATCACCCAAAATTATAATCGGTGTATTTTTTGATACCGGGATATTCCCTTCTCCGGATTTTGATTTTCTTACAAATTGCATTATTTCATCTACTTCTTTTTGTCTTCCCGAATCATTATCACAGCAATATAAATGATTATTGATAATGAGTATTTCTTTTCCGTCTTTACTGATTAAAAAAGCTCCGTTCCCACCAATTGGGGCAGTTTTGATAATAGGATATTTACTAACTACTATCAAATCATTTCCTTGTTTTGCATCATACCAATTGCCTCCAAAATATGATTGTATTTTTTTTCTAACATTGGCAGAACTATGATTATAAATTTCCTGAAAACATAAAATATCGGGATTACCTGCTTTTATCAATCTACTATAAGGAGGTTCATTATCAAAATAATGATCCTTCTCTACATTATATGACATAATTCTGATTTGCTCTTCACTGTTTTTCTCCATTTCAAAAGACGGTAAAACCAAATTGTCATTATTCATTTTATATTCAATCCCTCCTGAGTCATCAGGTATTTTATCACCATTCTGGACATCTTGAAGCATAAAAATTTTGATTTTACCTGTCAATTTAATCAAATATGAACCTATTTTGAATTGTCTTTTTATTGCCAATTCAAAAGAATCGGAAGTAACCGTAGGTAAAGAAATCAAACCGATATCATCATGATAAATTTGATTAGAACTTGAATTTCGATAATAAAAGCCATACCGCGAACCAAAAAAATACGAGATATCGGCTCCCATACCATTGATTTTATATCCGGTATTTTCATCCTCGTCTATATCGATAAAAAGAGCGATATCTTTGTAGCTTTGAAGGTTTATTTCTTTTGAAGTATTAAAAAACAAATAAAGATAAGTATCGTCATTATCGATTTTCATACGGGTAAAATCAATACCATATACACCGTCATTCAAATTGTCTTCCACACTAAATCCGGAATTATCCCAATCCCCAAAGTTCTCATCAATAACTATTTGAGCATTTAATGAAAAAAACAAAACCAAACTAAATAAAACACCAATACATCTCATTGTTTTAATACATTTTTGTTAAAATAATGTAAATTTATAATCTTAAAACAAATAAGAAGTAATAATGCTTAAAATAATAAATATTTTTATCGTTTATTATACGAAATTATAGTTAAACTTAGTTATATCTTTTTGAAAACATTAATCAAATATGAAAAAGTTTTGTGTATTATTTGTAGGTTTATTTTTGAATATATCTATGACTTCCGGTCAAGGACAGATAATACATTTAATCAATCCTTCTTTTGAAAGTATTCCAAAACCCGGAACTAACGATCTATTTTTTTTACCGGGATGGCAAGACTGTGCTCCTTATTATTTTTACAATGAAACACCTCCTGATATACATGGAGACAATACCGATTTTTTTGACGTAAACAGAAAACCACAAGATGGACATACCTTTCTGGGAATGGTCACAAGAGGGAAAAGAGAAAGCTGGGAAATGGTTTCACAACAATTGCCACAACCCTTACTCAAAGGAAAATGCTATGAATTCAGTATTTATCTGGCAAGATCAGAAAAATATTATAGTGCAGTCGATCCTAATGATTCCACTCACCAAAATTTTAATACTCCCGCAAAATTAAGAATTTGGGGTAGTACTTCAAGATGTAAAAAAACTCAACTTCTGGCTCAGTCAGGACGTGTGAAAAATACCGTTTGGAAAAAATATACTTTCCGGTTTAAACCGAATAGAAATTATTACTACATTATGCTTGAAGCATTTTATAAAACTCCTGTTTTAAATCCTTATAATGGAAATATCCTTTTGGATAATGCCGGTGATATAATAGAAATACCTTGTCCCGGAGAAGAATTATTGGCAAAGGTTGATATAAAAACCACTAAACCTGTAAAGAAAAATACTAAAACCCATAAAAAAGTCGATAATAAAGATAGCGACAAATCTAAAACCGGAAATAAACCCCATGAAGATAAAAAAATTACTGTAAAACCAAAAGAAAATTTACCCAAAAAAGAAAAAATATTAAAAAAACTTGATAAAAATAAAATTTCCACCGGGCAAATAATTAAAATTGAAAATCTGTATTTCAAAGCTGACAGCAGCAATATTAAGCCGGAATCCTATGCTGTTTTAGATGAAATTTATACTTTTCTAAAAGAAAATCCTAATGTGATTATTGAAATCGGCGGACATACAAATGGAGTTCCGTATGATGACTATTGCAACAGACTTTCGACAGAGAGAGCAAAAAATGTAGCCGAGTATTTGTATAAAAAAGGTATTCCGAAGTACCGGATAAAATATAAAGGCTATGGAAAAACAAAACCTATCGCCTCTAATAAAACTCTTTGGGGAAAAAGAAAAAACCAAAGAGTTGAAATAAAAATACTAAAAGTAAGGTGATAAATATTTGTCTATAAATTTATGAGATAAAAACCAATAATTACTCATGTAGAGTGCTTTTGAGATATAAAAAACTTTTTTTACCAAAAGGGTCGAACACATTGAAGAAATAGTGGCGCTATTTCAAAAAATATTGCTGTACTTTTGCGCAAAAAGAATTTTTTCAACCAAAATGATTCTACCTAAGTAGTTACGAAACAAGTTTTTATTATAGACTGAAAATAGTAATCCATGAATAAAATTATCACAAAAGGAAGAGAAAAAGTAATCGGAATTACGATTGACAGTTCCAATTCAGTTGATCTCGATGATGCATTCTGGTTAGAAAAAGATAATGAAGCTTATATTTTGCATATATCAATTGCTGATGTTAGTGCTTTAGTTATACCGGATTCAAAAATTGATATCATAGCAAAAAAACGATGTTTTACCGAATACTTTAAAAATCGGAACAAACCGATGCTTCCTCGCAGATATTCGGAAGGCTCATTAAGTTTATTGTACAATAAAGACAGACCTGCTATCACTATATCCATACCTATAAATTCTATGGGAGAGACCAAAACTCCAGTTATCAGAAAAACAATCATCAGAAATATAGCAAAACTCAGTTATGAACAAGCTGATCAAATCATGAAATCTCCGAATCATCAATATAATAACATGATACTTAAATGCCATGAAATAGCCCAAAATTTATTTCAAAAAAGAAGGATAGAAGGGGCCATTACAATATATAGCTTAAGACATAAACTGACTACATCGGAAGAAGGAATTATCAGAATGCTATCTCCTGACGAAAGATTCAATTCGCATATCATTGTACAGGAATTTATGATTCTTGTTAACAGTATAATAGCAAAATTCTTTGCAAATAAAAATATTTATGGTCTATATCGAAATCATACTTCAAAAGTTATTGCTCCCAATAGAAAAAAACTTATCGAAGATGTGAATAACGTCATTAACATCAGAGACTTAAACAGAATTGAAACTTTGGTTAGAAAGTTTACTTTGATCTTTAACAAAGCACAATATTCTCCAGTTGTAGAAGGTCATTTTTCATTAAATTTGCCAGCTTATTTACATTTCACCTCGCCCATTAGAAGATATGCAGATTTTATAAATGTGCAACAACTTAGTTACTATATATCAAATAAAAATCTTCCTTATTCATTTAGTAATCTAGAAGAAATAGGAAATCATATCAACAATATCGCTTTGTCAATAAAAAATAAAAAAGAATCCTTTTTTAAACAACAAGCACACAATTTCTATTTGGAACGATTGAATGACGAGAACTTTTTAAATTTAAAAGATAAAAATTATTACCGATTGATAAAAACTGCCATTGAAGAAAACATACTCCCTAAAAATTTACAGCTATTACTTGAATCCCGTCTGAATAAAAATAAAATAAGTGTCAAAGAGATATTTATTATCTTGCTAAATTCAAATAACCCAGATAAATGGCAAACATTTAAAAATAAAATATTCAGATATCTGATAAAACATCCTCATCATACTATAAGTATATTTACTTTGGCAAATCAAAAATTTAGTTGGAATAAACCCGAATATACTACAATAAAAACAAATATCAAACATATACCGGTTTTTCAATCAAATGCTACTATAAACTTAAACGGTCAATCCATTTCGTCAAACTCCATTGACAAAAAATGCCTTTTTTTCAAAAATAAAAAAGCATCAAGGTTATATGCAAATTTAATTCTTATATCCTTAATAACAAATATCAAAATAAATTTACACGAAATTCAAATAAATGAATCAATAATAAATCTTTCAACCAAAATACATAATAAAGATGAAAATTTCATAAAAACAAATATTGAAAAAGATAAGAATAAAATAGCAAGTCGGGAAATAAACCATATTGGCATTTTATATGAATTATGTCAGGAAAACAGATGGGAAAACCCTGAATTTATTTTTAATAAATCAGGCATGGAACATCAACCTGTATTTTATGCCATAGCTAAAATCACTATCAACAATATAGTTTATTTATCTAAAGAAATAAAAGAAGCAAATAAGAAAACGGCAAAACAATTGGCAGCAGCCGATCTATTATCAAAAATATCATATCTTCCGGTTGAAAAAAAGCAACATAAGAAAAAACCTAAAACAGAATCGCGAACAACAAACTATATAGGTATGCTAAATACTTTATTAGAAAAAAAAAGTGTTAAGAAACCGGAATATTCATTTGTGCGTTCTGCTATACACAATTATGATAGATTCCAATGTACTTGTTCTGCAATATTATGGAATGACATACTAATAGAAACTACCGGATATGGAAAAACCAAAAAGGTAGCTAAACATAAAGCTGCTTTTGATATGTGGAAAAAAATAACCGGTATGATTGAGCAATAAAATATTCTCATCTGTTGATCTACAAATTTTAATTTTCTACGTTTAGATTTATAACAACCATTACATATTGTCTGTTATTAAAATCATTTAAATTTTATTATGATGAGAACTCAAAATCTTTTGTTTATTTTATTTTTTGCATCCGTATTGCATTCACAAAGTTTTACAAGATTAACAAACTTAAAAAATTATGGTTTTCGTTCCCCATATGATAAGATTTCTACTCTAAATGGTAAATTGTACCATTGTTTTCTTAATTATAACTACCAACTTGAAATATATAAATACGATAATAATGAGAAAAAATTTATAAATAAAATAAATTTAGACCGTTGCAATGACAGATTTATTTCAGTATTGCAAAAAGATAGTTTTATCATTACAATTTATAGAGACAGTATTTCCTTTTTTGATTTTATAAATATAAAAACAATAACAAAATCTTATCCTAATGGATTTTCTTTTAATAGTATAACCGAAAACATCAAAATGCGCAAAGACATTATTTTATTTGGTTATTATAATAATTTTGCTTATGATTTGACACTAAATAAATTTGTGCCAGCTATCAAAGGATCATATTTGTACCGGTCACATAATAATTACTATTCGATTATCGAAAAAGATCACTTTAGATATCTATACAAAAGAAAATTTGAAGACAAAATAAGTACCTCGGTGAATATAAAACCAATAAAATTCAACCAATGCCTCAATAATTTACTATATTTACAAGACAGCTCGGGAGTTCTATACACAATTGATAAAAACGATGAAATAAAATTAAGTATAAACGGATTATCCCATATTTATAAAATCATACAAACCGGCAATAACAGATTAAGTATTTTAGGAAAAAATAATGCTAAAAATTTTATTAAAACCTACTCTTTACCGGATTATTCATTAACCAATTTATATAATTTTGAAAAATATTTTGATTTTGCAAAAGTCTTTTATAGCAACAACAAACTTTTTTTCAATATTGAAAATAAAGCAACTTATTACAATTGCAATACCAATACTATATATTTGATTTCCGATACAATATCGATTTTCAATACTATTGACACTCTGGTATTTATGAGAAATGCAAATGCTTGGGGACACAATTTTGAAGTTTTGAATACAAAATCCGGTGAAATAAAACAATTCAATATCCCTTTTGAAAAAAATATTCACAAAATCTTTAAATCCGGTAGTGAATATTATTTTTATTTATTCAATCATGAAACAGGTTATGGTTTATACAAGTATCAATTTGGTGATAATTTCATCGAAACTTCAAATTACATCATAAATAAGAATGCAGGTTTTAATAGTAGAATGAATGTATCATCCGATTTTATATTTTTTACGCAACATACCGAATCATCAGACATACAGATTATTGATGAAACGGAAAATGATAATATTGACTTTTTTAAATTTAAAGATAAAAAAACAGAACCAATAATAATAGTAAAAAACAAAATATATTATTTAAACCTTAATAGTGATTTTGCCGATAGCAATAATACGACTGTAAATCTGAATTGCTATAATATAGAATCCAATATGGAAACAATATTGGCCAGCAATATCATTTTACCAAAAAATGAATATAAAATATTTAAGTTAAATAAATATATAGTACTCAGAATATTCGGCGGACACAATACAATAGTAATAAACACTGAAAATAATCAAAAAATTGAATTATCGGAATTCCAAAAAGAGCTATTTAATCATCATTTTTTTAATACAAATAATTATTTCTATTCTGAAGTCAATGATATAATATACAAAGTATCACTGGATAACTTAAGTTATACAAAATATACAAATGAAATATCACATAGGATAAAACACATAATAAACAATGAATTTGTCTTTCTAAAAAACAATAATATTTATTACCACAACGGTTTTGAAACAAATATCATTTATGAAGGAGATTCTTCCTTGACGGAATTACAAATATACACTTCCCCAGATAAAAGATATTTTACAAAACCGTTTATTATGAATAAAATCAGGCATTATTTAATTTATGATAGAAATTTAAAAACAATTAATATAATAGAGCCATTCCCAAAAGATACACTACAGCATAGTGATAATGTAAACATTTTCAATAATCAGCTTATTATTTCCAACAATGAAGATAAAATAATATACGTATATAATTTAAATAATAACATGGAATATAAGAGAGAATTTACATCCGGCGCCAAATTGTTTTCGATAGGAGATAATGAGATTCACTTTCTGATAAATGACAAAATAGTGATAACAAATAATAATTTGGAGCAAATAGAAACAATTCCGTTTAAATATTATTTTATGAATTATTTTGAATACTATCCTCTAATAAGTATTTCAAATGATCAAAATATATACCTAAGTTATAATTATAAAGGGTATCAATCTTTGATTTTTTATGATCGACGAAAAAGAAAACTTAACGATTATTTTACTTGTGAAGACAGTATTTGGCTTGATGAAGTAAGAATTGTAAAGGATAATATATATTGTTTGGCAAGCAATGATACTTATGGAGGACAGATTTATGTTGAAAATATAAAAAACTTATTAAATTCAAATCAAACACAAAAAGAACCTACCATAGGAAAAATAGAAATTTATCCTAATCCCTGCTATGATTATATCAATCTGGCAAATCCTATTAATAATTATAAAATCATAAATATCCACGGTATGGTAATTAGAGCAGTTAAAGATGTCACAACAACCAAAATAGATATAAAAAACTTACCTGCCGGACTGTATTTTATAAATAGTATAGATATGGATCACACGAAGAGCGGGAAATTTATAAAAATCAAATATAGATAATAAAAAATGTCTGTCTATAAAATCATTTAAATTTAAAAAATCAAGCATTTTATAGATAAACACATAGTTACAACAAACTTTTAAATCTTGGCCTCCTTGGTGTGATATCCCCCAATCTTTCTTTCTTTTTCTCTTCAAAATCCGAGAAATTGCCTTCAAAGAAGATTTGTTTACCATCATCTTCAAAAGAAAGAATATGAGTTGCCAGCCTGTCAATAAACCACCTGTCATGGGAAACAACCAAAACACATCCTGCAAAATTCTCAATAGCTTCTTCCAAAGCTCTCAGGGTATTGACATCAATGTCATTGGTAGGTTCATCAAGCAATACTACATTGGCTCCTTGTTTAAGGGTCATTGCCAAATGAAGTCTGTTTCTTTCCCCTCCGGATAAAACGGCTATTTTCTTTTGTTGATCACTTCCAGAAAAATTAAATTTGCTCAAATATGCTCTTGCATTGATTTCTCTATTTCCGATATTTATAAATTCATTACCCTGACTAATCACTTCATATACTGTTTTATCCGGAAGTAAATCTTTGTGTGTCTGATCAACATAGGCCAATTGAACCGTACTACCGATTTCGATATTACCTTCATCGGGTTTTTCTTCATTCATTATCATTCTGAACAAGGTTGATTTTCCGACTCCGTTCGGTCCTATAATTCCAACAATAGCATTTTTAGGAACATTAAAATTGAGATTATCAATCAGCAATCTATTACCAAATCCTTTTTTGACATTATTAAATTCAATAACCACATCACCAAGTCTAGGGCCCGGAGGAATATACAATTCCAATTTTGCTTCTTTTTCTTTTACTTCAGCATTGCTTAAAGATTCATAAGCATTCAACCTTGCTTTTCCTTTAGCCTGACGTGCTTTGGGAGACATTCTTACCCAGTCAAGTTCACGCTTTAATATTTTTTGTCTCTTTGATTCGGCTTTTTCTTCATTTGCAAGGCGCTTGGCTTTCTGCTCCAACCAAGAACTGTAATTCCCTTCCCAGGGAATACCTTCTCCTCTGTCCAGTTCCAATATCCAACCTGCAACATTATCAAGAAAGTATCTGTCATGAGTTACCGCTATGACAGTACCCGGAAAAGATTTTAAAAATTGCTCCAGCCAATTTACACTCTCTGCATCAAGATGATTGGTCGGTTCATCCAGGAGCAGAATATCTGGTTTGCTCAATAGTAACCTTGTAAGCGCAACCCTTCTTCGTTCCCCTCCTGACAAAACGGAAACTTTAGTATCATCCGGAGGACATCGCAAAGCATCCATAGCCAATTCCAAGGTATGATCCAATTCCCAAGCATTGTAGTGATCCATTTTTTCCAACAATTCACCTTGATGTTCTATCACTTTCATCATCTCATCATCGGACATGGGTTCTGCCAATTTTGCTGAAACTTCTTCATATTCCTTTACAATATCCACAATTTCACTTACGCCTTCCTGTACTATTTCTTTTACGGTTTTGTCCTCATCCAACACAGGTTCTTGAGGCAAATAACCTATTTTATATTCTTTATCAAATGTTACACGTCCCTGATATTGATCATCAAGTCCGGCTATTATTTTTAACAAACTGGATTTTCCTGCTCCGTTTAGTCCTAGTACTCCGATTTTTGCACCATAATAAAAGGAAAGCCAGATATTTTTTAAAACTTGTTTATTGGGAGGGTATATCTTACTTACTCCCTCCATAGAAAAAATCACTTTATTATACATATTATCTACCGATTATTTTTATACCTGCAGAAGCTCCTATTCTACTTGCCCCCGCTTTAATCATTTTCAATGCATCTTCTTTGGTTCTAATACCACCCGATGCTTTCACTTTGGCTTTATTTCCGGCAATGCTTTTCATCAATTTAACATCTTCCACTGTAGCACCAGCTGTTCCAAAACCGGTACTTGTTTTAAGATAATCAATATCAAATTCCAAACAAGCATAAGCAAGTTTTTCAATTTCTTCTTTAGTCAAATAGCAAGTTTCAAAAATTATCTTTAATACAGCATCATTTATTTTTGTAATGGTTCTCATCGAATCAAGTTCATACTTAACTGTTTTCCAATCTCCGTTTTTGACAGCCGGAATATTTATCACAGCGTCTATTTCCGTAGCCCCGAATTCAATAGCTTTTTTAATAGATGACACTTTGGCCGAAACAAAATCATAACCTAAGGGGAAATCAATTACCGTACAAACTTTTACCGTTTCGCTATTAATGAGGTTTTCACTTGCTTTTTTTACAAAATACGGTGGAATACAAACACTTGCAAAATTATATTCAATTGCTTCGGAACATAATTTATCTACCTGCTCATTGGTAATATCGGGCTTCAATAATGTATGGTCTATATATCGGGCTAATTCTTTAGAATTCATTATTTACATTTTAAAAGTTACTCAAATCTACCGTGACAATGCTTATATTTTTTCCCACTACCACAAGGACATGGATCATTTCTTCCTATTTTGGGACTTTCTCTTTTTACCGTTTCTATTTTTTGTCGTCCTCCTGCATTTTCGGCAGCAGCACGTGCCGCTCTATCCTGCCTGCTAGTCTGAGTTCTACTCATATCGGTATGTTGCTCTCTGGCTTCTTCCAGCTCCTGACCATCCACTATCAATTTACCTTTCATCAGATAAGATAAAACTTCTTCATTTACTTTATAAACCAATTGCTCAAACAATTTATATGCTTCCAGTTTATATATTACCAAAGGATCTTTTTGTTCAAAAGAAGCAGCTTGAACCGAATCTTTCAATTCGTCCATTGCCCTGAGGTGTTCTTTCCAGTGGTGATCTATAATAGAAAGTGTTACGGTTTTTTCTATATCCAATCTAACAGATTCCCCATTGGAATTCACAGCTTCCTCCAGTCCTGCAGCTACAGGATAGGGGTTTGCTCTGCCATCTGTAAAAGGAATTGAAATTTTTGTATATTTATGTCCTTCATTTTGAAATACATTCTTGATAACAGGTAGAAGGATTCTATTAAACTTTTGCATTTTCGCATTATAATGCTCATTGGTTTCTTCCAAAAGTTTTGATGCCAGAGTTTCTTCATTCACCGAATCAAAAGTATCTTCATCAATATTAGTCGTGAAGCCGAAAATTCTGAAAACTTCAAGTTTAAATGCGTTATAATCGTTTATTTGTTTTGCTCCATAAGCAATATTTTCCGTAAGGTCAATAAACATATTAAAGAGATCAACAGCCAATCTTTCTCCGGACAAAGCATTTTTACGTTTTTTATAAATAGCTTCCCTCTGAATATTCATCACATCATCATATTCCAATAATCTTTTCCTGATACCAAAGTTATTCTCTTCTACTTTCTTTTGGGCTCTTTCTATAGATTTGGTTACCATACTATGTTGAATGACATCACCTTCTCTATGTCCCATTCTATCCATCAATTTGGCTATTCGCTCCGAATTGAAAAGTCTCATAAGGTTGTCTTCGAGAGAAACAAAAAATTGTGATGATCCGGGGTCTCCTTGTCTTCCAGCTCTACCTCTCAACTGATTATCAACCCTCCGGGATTCATGTCTTTCCGTAGCTATTATTGCCAATCCTCCGGACTCTTTAACTTCTTTGGTCAATTTAATATCAGTACCTCTACCTGCCATATTCGTGGCAATGGTTACTTTTCCGGGCTGTCCTGCTTCAGCGACTATCTCCGCTTCCCTTTGATGATGTTTGGCATTCAGGACATTATGAGGAATATTTCTCATTTTCAACATTCTACTCAATTTCTCAGATATATCTACGGAAGTGGTACCAACAAGACTTGGCCTGCCTTGCTCCCTCATTTTTTCTATCTCATTAATAACCGAATTGATTTTTTCTTTTTCGGTTTTATATACCAAATCCTGTCTGTCATCCCTGATGATAGGTCTGTTTGTAGGAATGACAACAACATCCAATTTATATATCTCCCAAAATTCACCTGCTTCTGTCTCTGCTGTACCTGTCATACCTGCAAGTTTGTGATACATACGAAAGTAATTTTGCAAGGTAACGGTAGCATAGGTTTGGGTTATTTCTCCTACTTTTACACTTTCTTTTGCTTCAATAGCTTGATGCAAACCATCCGAATATCTTCTTCCTTCCATCATACGTCCTGTCTGTTCGTCGACAATTTTCACCTCTCCGTTCATCACTACATATTCTTCATCTTTTTCAAATAAAGTATATGCTTTCAACAATTGATTCACAGCATGGAGTCTTTTTGATTTCAATGAAAAATCCCTTGACAGGCTTTCGCTTGCTTCCTGTTTTTCTTCATCTGTCATTTCTTCATTTGCTTGTATTTCCTGCATCATAGATGTAATATCCGGAATCACAAACAATTGGGGATCATTTTCTCCTTTTGCCAAGAACTCTGCTCCTTTATCCGTCAGCTCTACTTGTCTGTTTTTTTCATCAATAGTAAAGTACAAAGGTTCATCCACCAATGGCATCCTTTTTGATTGTTCCTGCATATAGAAGTTTTCGGTTTTTTGCAATAAAACTTTTACTCCCTCCTGACTCAAATACTTAATTAACGGACGGTATTTAGGCATAGCTCTATAAGCACGCAATAAAGACAGTCCTCCACCTCCTTCTTCCGCCTTTGTATTTCCTTGTGATATCAATTTTTTTGCTTCGGCAAGATAGTTTGTGGCAAGATGCCTTTGAACGGAAATCAGTTTTTCAACTTTCAATTTCAATTCGTTATATAGTTCCTCTTCTTCTCCGGCTTCGACAGGACCTGAAATAATCAATGGTGTTCTGGCATCATCTATCAATACCGAATCCACTTCATCCACAATTGCATAATGGAGTTTTCTTTGTACCATTTCTTCAGTTGAAATAACCATATTATCCCTAAGATAATCAAAGCCGAATTCATTATTCGTACCATAGGTAATATCACAGTTATAAGCTTTTTTCCTTTCATCCGAATGAGGTTTGTATTTATCTATACAATCAACTGTCAGAAAAAGAAATTCGTAAATAGGACCAACCCATTCACTATCTCTTCTCGCCAGATAATCATTGACAGTGACCAAATGGGCACCTTGACCGGCCAATGCATTTAAGTATAAAGGCAGTGTAGCAACAAGTGTTTTTCCTTCTCCTGTTGCCATTTCCGCAATTTTCCCGTCATGAAGCACCATTCCTCCTATGAGCTGAACATCGTAATGAACCATATTCCATTCGATTTCTCCTCCGGCGGCAATCCAATTATTTGCCCAAATAGCTTTATCTCCATCTATAGTGATATTGGATTTGGTTGCAGCTAAATCCCTGTCATGATCTGTTGCAGTTACTATTAATTCTTCATTTTCCATAAATCTACGGGAAGTTTCTTTGACCACTGCAAATGCTTCTGGCAGGATTTCGTTCAATATAATCTCGAGTTCCGTATCCCTGTCTTTTATCAATTCATCTATCGCATCATAAATCTCCTCTCTTCTATGAATATCTTCTTCTTTATTTGCATTTTCTTTGAGTTTATTTATTTCATCATCTATATCTTTGAGATAATCATTTATTCTGTTTTTAAATTCCAGAGTTTTATTTCTTAACTCATCATTACTGAGGTTTTTATATTCCTCAAAATATTTATTTATTTCAATTACAACCGGATTGTATTTTTTTACATCCCTATCATATTTTGTTCCGAATACTTTTTTAATTATTCCAATCATTTTATATATATTTTTTCTTTTCGAATAGTCTATTTTCTAAACATAAATAATAACGATATAGTTTTGTATTTGATATAGTGTCTGCACAAAAAAGGTATTTTTTAAATTTCTGCTAACTACCGGTATATTTTCTACAACTATCCGTTAATTTCTTTTGTCATTTCCCCAATTCAATTTATTCTGAAGGTTTTTTGTAAAATCATAACCTTCAAAAACAATAATATTTATCAAAAAATCCGCTTTTTTTAACACAATCTTATGATCCGAAGTGATTTTTTTATATCGTGAATCCAATGTACATAAAAACAAATCAGTTCTACCTTCTATTTCCAAACTCAATTCCGAATCATCCGGAATAACCAATGGCCTCATAGTAAGATTGTGAGGTGCAACGGGAGTAATAATAAAATTACCCGAACCCGGAAAAACTATAGGCCCTCCACAACTTAGTGAATAGCCGGTAGAACCGGTAGGTGTCGAAACTATCAATCCGTCCGCCCAGTAGGTGTTAAGAAATTTCCCGTCCAGATATGTATGTACCGCTATAACCGAAGGGGCTTCACTTTTGTGTATAGTAAAATCATTCAAAGCAAAATTTTCATCACCAAATATCGAAGGTTCGGAAATAAGTTTAATCAAACTTCTTTTTTGAATTTCATAATTACCGGCCAATAATGAATCGATGGCATCATTTATTTTATTTTTTTCAACAATAGCTAAAAATCCCAATCTTCCCAAATTAATGCCCAAAATAGGGACCCTGCTGTCTTTAACCAATACCGCCGAATTCAAAATAGTTCCGTCACCTCCAATTGAAAGCACAGAATCTATCTTTTTCATTATCAAATCATCCGTTTGAGATAAATAGCCACAGTCATTCTTATAGTTAAAATTTTCAATAAGAAAATTCAAAAACTCTTCATAAAAAAAAATCTCAATATCATTCTTTTTTAGTTTTTCAACTAAAATATTTAGATATTTCAAATGAGATGATTTTATATAATTACCATATATGAGTATTCTCTTCACCGAATTATATTTTGGTTTTATAATGAAAAAATATCCCGCCTTCTCCGGTATGATTTATACTATAATTTATTTGGAAATAATTGTTGTAAATAATCAAATCCAGTCCGGGACCATAGCCATAAAGCAACCTGTTGGCAAAATTATTTAAAACAAAATTAATATTATTATTGACATATCCCAAATCAAAATTAAAGCTTAGGTAAAATTTATATGGAATAAGTTGAAATTGACTCATATTTACTATCCTTTTGAAGTTAAAGTTACCTGAAAAAAGTTTGATTTTTTGTTCGGATTTTATATAAAAATAATCTTTGCCGTCAATCACATACAATTCATATCCATTAAGATAATTCTCTTCATATCCTAAAGATTTATTATTGAAATATGGTGATTTGTTATTAAATAATCTCTTTTTAGCTTTCAATTTATATACAGAAATAAAATTCTTGTTAATAGAAAAATATTTTTCCCCGGAAATATATAAATTTAGAATATTCAGATCATTAAATATCCCAACTCCCGATTTTTCCAGTGAAAACCCTAAAAAATATCCTCCTTGGGGATAAACTTTAAATTCTCTTTTATCATAAAAAAATGAATATTTTAATTCAAAATATCTCTGAACCGGATTATCAATAAAAAAAACAGAATTATACTTGTTTTGAATTAAAGTATCAATAAGATTATCATGAAAGCTCATTTCAAATTTATGTGTCAAATACAATTCCGGTCTGTATATCAATCCTAAAACCAATCTGAATTGTCTGAACATATATTTATTCTCATCCATGTATAATACCAATTTATTGTATTTAGTATCATAAGCTATCTCTTTTGAATATTTGTACATAGAATTAAAAATAAAACCAATTCGGTGATTCATATTCAAAAAAGGTCTGATATATTGCAATTCCAGTTTATTGGTAATACCACGTTGTATTTTTATCTTTAAAGGATCATGATTCCCCGTCAGATTTTTATGCTTTAAATCCAACGCTATATTGATTCTGTTTAATCTGGCATCGTGATCATAAAACCAGTCATTAAAATTTCTATCTGTCAATTCAAAATAAAAAGAGGGATAAATATACCAGGATTCAATAATTTTAATGGAAATCGTTGCCTTGCCGGTATAGGAATTATATTTTTTTAAATTGAAACCTGCATCGACAAAAAGACCCGTACTTAACAATCTGTTTTTATTATCATTAAAAATCTTTTCCAATTTAGTAAAATACACCGTATCTCCTTTTTCAAAATCCAATTCATTAATTATAATATAATCCTTTGTATGACTATTGCCGGATATTTCTATACTGTCAATCACCACAAAAGGAATCTGAGCCGGTAATATGTTTGAAAAAATAAAAATAATAAAAATAGTGACTGAAAATTTCATCCGTTGCAATGATTATATCAATAATTATACATTTAAATAATGCATCAAAGCATCATATCGTTCTTTGAGCGTATCCAATGAATAATTTTCGGATGAATAAGAAGCTTTTATTTTATATTCGTATCTTTCAAAGGCGGATATAATACCTGAAATATTCTTTTTGTTCAATTTTATTATCACATCCATAAATGCATCTTTAGGATTTTCATCATTTATCATAAGACCTATTATCGATGCATTTTCAGATTCAACAATATGACTGATTTGCTGCAGTGAATAGTCCCTTACCGGAATTGTCAATTCGATAATGCTACCGGGAAATTCAAAACTAAAAATATCACCGAAATATTGAAATATATCCTGTTGGGCAATACAACCAAGATAGTTTCCTTCTTCATCTACAACCGGAATTATTGAAAGATCATTTTTTGCCAACCTGTCAATTATATTAAAAATATGGCAATTTTCATTAACAAACACCTTATTATCTCTGAGATTATATTCTGAAGTTTTTTTATCAAACCCGTTTACCAATATATCATCTTCATCAATTATATTTATCAATTTTTGATCTTTTACAATTGGTAAATGTCTGACCTGAAAGATATTCATCATGGACAATATTTTATCACCTTTATCATTAAGATCAACTGCAGTAATTGTATCTGAAATCAATTCTTTAGCTATTAAACTCATACTTTATCTCTTAAGTTCCAACAATTTTTTCTTCTCTATTTCATATTCCGTATCGTCCAGCAATCCTTTTTTCTTTAATTCATTAAGTTTTTTCAATTGTGCCAATAGCAAATCGTCATCCAATAAATCTTTCTTTTCCGGTCCTATTGCCTTGGCAGGAATTTCATACCCATTAGCCTTGAATGCTTCATATTGAGGTTGAATCCTGATATAAGCCAAATCTTCGTCTGTATCGATTTTTTCAGGTTTTTTCAAACCATATCTTACTGCCGTATCCAAATGGCGGAATGCCAATTCTTTATCCTCCATCAAGGAATAAGCTTTAGCTATTTGAAAATGCAAATCGGGATCGTCTGGAGTTATATCCAAAGCTTTACGATAATCGGAAATAGCACCTTTGAAATCATAATTTTCATATTTTTCCAATGCACTTTTCTTAAATGGATTTTTTTTCGGAAAAAAACTTTTTCTCCTTTTCCTTCTTGTTTTAACCTCTCGGATATTCCTATGAGATGCCGGTTTGCGACGTTTATCTTTGCTATATTTCCCATTATTATATCTCTCGTCAAATTCAGCATTACTCATATTGAATATACGTATAGCTTCAATCACTCCTAAAATTGTGGTAACAGGAAACAGAAATTTTGAAGTGATAAAAAATAAAAACAAATAAAAAATCCCTCCAAATATATCATTTAAATAAAATCTATGCACACCAAAAGTTCCAAGTAAAAGCGCTAATAATCCTGCTAATATTCTGTTCTTCATCAATAATTGTTTTGTTCTGTTTTTTATTACAATAATTAATATAAATGATAATATATCGTCAATTATTGTACTATCCCGGTATTAAATTTTAATTTTACAAGACAAAATGGCAATATCATCATTAAAATTGTCAGATGCATTGAAAAGATCTATTTCCTTGAGCAATTTATTATTAAATTCTTCTATTGGGAGATTCTTATTGTTGCATACAAACTTTTCAATTTGAATATCTTCAAGAAAATCTCCCTCTATATTTTTCAATTCCGTCAAACCATCCGTAAATGTTAAAATAAGAGTATCTTCATCCAATTTAATTATCTCTTCCTCTATATTTGGCATTTTTTCAAATGCTCCTATCACCGTACATCCTTTATCAAGTCTTAATATTTCATCTCCCTTGCACAATACCGGTGGATAATGCCCCGCATTAATATACTTGACTTGTTTTTTATCCAGATTGACTTCTGCAATAAAAAAGGTAATATATTTGTCACTTTTTGTTATTCTTTTATAAACCGTTTCATTCAAAGCAAAAATAAATGTTTCCAGATCCCTATATTGATATATTAAACTTTGAATTATAGCTTGAAAATTTGCCATTAACATCGCTGCTGCAACTCCTTTTCCGGATATATCGGCAATACAAAATGCAAATTTATTATCATCAAATTGAAAAAAATCTATATAATCACCTCCAACATTCAAATGAGGTTTGTATATACTGCCTATTTCAAACTTATCATTTCTGGGAAGATGCTCGGGAATCAGCATTTGTTGTACCTCCTTTGCCAATTTAATTTCCCTATTGAGTCTTTCCTGTTCCAGTTGTTTTTTAAAAAGTCTTTTGTTTTCTATAGCAACCGAAATAATATTGGTAATAGTAATTATAAATTGAATTTTATCCCTATCCTCCAAATCGTCCAACAAAGCATAAGAAAGGGGTAAGTCCTTATGATATACCGGAATTAATATATTAAAATGCTGTAGTTCAGACGGGTCATCTTCTGTTATTCTATGAAGTCTTTTATATTTACTAAATAATTTTTCGTAGTCCACGCTGATAATTTCATCCGAATCATTGATTTTGGAAACACATTGCCAATGTCCATTATTTCTTGTATAAAGAGCCATTTTTTTTACACCCATTTCCCAATTCAAAAAAGATTTGTACATCTGAAACAATTCTTCACTTGATATATTTTCATTAATAGCCTGGGTAATAGCTTGAAGACTTCTAATCTGCAGTTTTCTTAAACTGAGTTCCCGTTTCAATATTTCCAATTCTTTTTCCATATCCATATTTCAATGCAAGATAGTAATTATATTTATAAATACATAAGCTATAAGCTAACTTTTTTTGTCAAACATTAATTCTTATCCCGTGTCTCCAATTTTTATTCAAAATTTTATATCTTTGTATCACAAACATTATCGGATGAAAAAATTACCTATCGGCATACAAGAATTTTCGGAACTGATTTCCGGTGGTTATCTCTACGTGGACAAAACAAAGTATATTTACAGCCTTCTGAAAAATAAGTATTTTTTTCTCTCACGTCCACGCCGGTTTGGTAAATCCCTGCTCTTGAACACCATAAAAGAAATTTACAAAGGCAGCAAG
>JALSPW010000192.1 GCA_026985735.1 Saprospiraceae bacterium | reverse complement strand
ATCCCATCGGGGGGATACCAGTTTTTTTGTCCTTAACACAAGGAGCTGATAAAAAAGAAAAAAATAAAATAGCAAAGAAATCTACCGGTATTGCTTTTATCATCGGTTTGGCTTTTATTATTTTCGGGACATATTTATTCAAATTTTTCGGTATTACCATACCGGCATTCAAAATAACAGGTGGTATTATTCTTTTTTATACCGGTTTCGAAATGCTTCAATCAAAAAGTTCGAGTGTCAAACATTTACAAAGCCCGGCAATTGATGAAAATATTGCCGTTTCTCCATTGGCAATACCTCTTTTGGCAGGTCCCGGCACTATTGTTACTGGAATGAATTTTGTAAGTAACTCAAATTTTAGTCGTATTTTAATAGTTATTATTATTTTTGCAATTATTTGTTATCTAAATTTTATCGCATTTAAACTCAGCGATTATTTCACGGAGAAATTTGGAGCTAATTTCATTAAAGTTTTTGGTAAAATAATGGGGTTGATTATTGCTATAATAGGTACTGATATGGTTATCAGCGGAATCAAAATATCATTTAAAATTTAAATTATGAATAACAGAAATAGTGACAGTTTAGGATTAAAGGAATTAGTAGCTATTGCAATTGGAGGTATGGTCGGTGGCGGGATATTTACTATATTGGGAATATCTGTAAATTTAATCGGTTTCTTGACTCCTATTGCAATTATTATAGGAGGAATAGTAGCAGGTTTAGCTGCTTATTCTTATGTGAAATTAGGACTGTATTATAAAGATGAAGGAGCAACTTATGCCTTTGTGAAAAAAACATATCCGACATTAAAATATCCGGCTGCTGTTATTGGTTGGCTGGTTATTTTCGGATATATTAGTACATTAGCCATATATGCTTACACTTTTTCGTCTTATGCTATAAGTGGGATGGATTTTGCCAATGATATTTGGGCACGAAAATTAATAGCACTTGGTATTTTAGTTGTTTTTGTATTGATCAATGTTTGGAGTGTAAACGGAATGGGAAAAATTGAAGATCTAATGGTATACACCAAACTTATTATACTTACCATAATATCGATAATATTAATAAATTATAGAAGTATTGATATGCAAACTTTCATCCATAATATGCATGATGACTTTGAAAATACCAGTATTATGAATATTCTTATTGTTGCTTCTCTGACTTTTGTTGCTTATGAAGGATTTCAACTTGTTATAAATGCTGTAAATGAAATGAAAAACCCCGAAAAAAATACACCTCTTGCTATTTATTCAGCTATTGCGATTGTGATTATCTTGTATGTGATAATATCTGTTGGAGCTTTATTTACCATACCATTGGAACAAATGGCAAAGGATAAAGAATATGCATTAGCGGCTGGAGTAGGAAATACTATCGGAAATATTGGTTATCTATTGGTTGTTTTCGGTGCTATTTTAGCTACCAGTAGTGCCATCAGCGGTACATTATTCGGTTCGTCCAGACAAATGGCTGAAATTGCCGGAGATGGTTTATTTCCCGCCAAACTCGCACAAAGAAAAAAAAATATCCCTGTAATTGCTGTTATATCAATGGGAATTATGGCAGGAATTCTAATACTTGCGGGAGGGCTCCGTTTATTAGTGGAATTCGGGAGCATTACCTTTTTATTGGTTTCGTTTTTAATGGCCCTCATTAATTTTAAAATAAGAAAAAAAACCAAATCATCAGCTTTGATTACCATTTTTGCAATTATCGGTCTAGGACTTGGAGGCTTCTTGATACTTTATTATGAATTTACACACAAATGGGAACAAATGACTGCTATTATCATTGTGTATATTATATTAATAATAAGCGCATTGTTATATTCTAAAAAGGAAATATTTTTAAAACCAAAACATATTGACTAACTATTCCCGGCAGACTATTTGACAAAAGTGAAAAATAAAAAGTGATAAAAACAAAAGATAAAAATCTTATCAAAAATCTTTGTTTTTAAAAAATTAAGCACTTTATAGACAGACATTAAGCAGTCTTGATTTTATATATATTTTAGAGTAAAAGGCATTATATATTTTATTTTTTTTATTTTTGTTAACAGCTTGATTAAAATTTTTATTATAATGAAACAATATATCTCTATTCATCCTTGGAAAATAATAGAAGAAGGATTTCATCCCGAATACAAAAGAATTTCGGAAAGTATATTCAGTATAGGAAATGGAAAAATGGGAATGCGCGGTAATTTTCCGGAAACATATTCGGGAGAAACTCTCGAAGGTAATTATCTCGCCGGTATCTATTATCCCGATAAGACTAAAGTCGGATGGTGGAAAAACGGTTATCCTGAATATTTTGCCAAGGTTCTTAATGCTGTAAAGTGGATAGGTCTTAATATTAAAATAAACGATCAGATTTTGGATTTAAACAAATGTGAAATCCTTAAGTATAAGGCGATATTGGATATGAATTCCGCTATTTTTAGTCGCCATTTTAAAATAAGATTTAAAAAAGGAGAAATAATTTCCGTCAATATGGAAATATTTTACAGTATGGCTGAAGATGACCTGGGTTTATTGAAATACAATATCAAAGCAGAAAATTTTTCAGGAAAAATAGAAATAGAAAGTTATACGGATTTTAATGTTTACAATGAAGATAGTAACTATGGTGAAAAATTTTGGAAAGGTATTTCAACCAAAGTAAATAAAAAATATGGTATTGTAAAGGCTGAAACAAAGAAAACCGGGTTTGTGGTTAGTTGTGCTACTGCAAATAAAATATACTATCAGGAAAATCTTCTTGACATACAGGCTGAAACAAAGAAACATTCACAAAGATTTAGTCAAATTTATTCTCTTAATTTTCTAGAGGGTGATGAGATTTCATTTGAAAAATATGCTATTACGGTTTCTTCATTTTTTTACAATAAAAATAAATTGGACTTAATAGCTATAGACAAATTGGAAAAATCTTTATCAGAAGACTTTCTTACAATAAAAAACAGACATACAAATGCTTGGGAAAAAATATGGAAAAATAGCGATATTAAAATAATCGGAGATGACTCAGCTCAACAAGCAATCAGATATAATATCTTGCAGTTAAATCAAACATATACGGGAAAAGACTCAAGACTAAATATTGGACCTAAAGGTTTTACGGGAGAAAAATATGGTGGTAGCACTTATTGGGATACAGAAGCATATTGTTTGCCTTTTTATCTTTACACTTCTGATTCTAAAATTTCTAAAAATCTGTTAAAATACAGATATAACCATTTACAAAAAGCAATTGAAAATGCGGGAAAATTGGGTTTTAAAAATGGTGCCGCACTTTACCCCATGGTCACAATGAATGGAGAAGAATGCCATAATGAATGGGAAATAACATTTGAGGAAATACATCGTAACGGTGCAATTGCTTATGCCATATATAATTATACAAGATTTACTGCTGACAAAACATATCTTTATGATAAAGGACTTGAAGTACTAATAGGAATTAGTAGATTTTGGGCTCAACGATTCAATTTCTCGGAAAAAAGACAAAAATATGTTATGTTAGGTGTAACGGGACCAAATGAATATGAAAATAACGTGAACAATAATTGGTATACTAATTTTATCGCCCGTTGGTGTCTTAGATATACGATAGAAAGTCTTGAAGATTTGAAAAAGAAAGACAAAAAGAAATATAAAAAAATAATCAATAAAACGGAATTGGATACCAATAAAGAAATTGATCTCTGGAAAAAAATAGAAACAAATGTCTATCTTCCGTATGATAAGATACATGGTGTATTCAAACAGCAAAGCGGATTTTTGGATAAGGAAATACGCCATGCCGATACTTTACCGGAAAAAGAAAGACCTATCTCTCAACATTGGTCTTGGGATAGAATTCTGCGTTCATGTTTCATCAAACAAGCGGATGTATTGCAGGGTATATATTTTTTCCAAGATTATTTTACAATAAATGAAATTGAGAAAAATTTTGATTTTTATGAACCATTGACAGTTCATGAATCATCTCTTTCTCCTTGTATTCACAGTATATTGGCAAGTAAGATAGGCCGGAAAGACAAATCGTATGAACTGTTTTTACGAACTTCAAGACTTGACCTTGATGATATCAATAATGATACTGAAGACGGTTGTCATATTACAAGCATGGCGGGAACATTATTGTCGGTAATCGAAGGGTTCGGTGGTATTCATGTAAAAAATAATACTTTTTCCATCAATCCGCTTTTGCCCGATAATTGGAAAAAATTGATTTTTTCAATAAATTTCAGAGGGACAAAATTGAACATTAGTATAAAAAAGAAAAAATGCATTATTAAAAATAATTCAATAAAAACACTAAAAATATTTTTTAATAATAAAAAAGCAATATTAAAACCGGGAACTAATGTATTTATTTTAGGCTCATAGCATAACCTAAGTCATGAAGGGTATCTATTCAAAGGGTTGATGTAATGAATGAATTATCGATTTAAATAATCTATCATGGATGTTATTTACTGATTTTTTATCCATAAAACAAATAAGATATAGATTGTTTGAGATTGTTAAAATTTGTTAAGACAATATTAAAGTCAGGTTAAACAAGAGAATTATTGTAAAAAATATAGTTGCAAATCGTTATTTTGTTAAATAGTGTCTGTCTATTAAGTGCATGATTTTTTAAAATAAAAATTTTAAACGTATGAACCAAACTAAATACATATTAATTCTTGCAACTATTTTAATTTCCTTCTCAGCTTGCGAAAAATATGATGACTGTGTTTTGCCTATAGTCGGGGTTTATGAGGCACATGTTGTAGGTATATCAGGACCATTTGATATGGTTATTTCCGAATATCACGGAGACAGAATTAAAATAGACGCTCCATGGCTTGAAGATACTTGGTTGGTTGTCGATGCTGATATAAATGGATGTGCCGATGACTACAAAATGGATATTAGGATTCCGGAGCAAACATTTGATGAATACAGGGATATCGGAGGAAAAGGATTTTATTCGGATTATACTATTCAGATTGATTATACCATTTACGATGGAGATGACCGGTATGAATATACTATTGTAGGTACAAAAAAGTAAATATATTTTTTTCGTTATTCTTTGATCCTTTAGTATTTTTTAAAAATTTAGAACTTATAGCCCAAAGTTCAAAGTTTGAAAAGACAAAAGTGAAAAGTTAAAGGCTATCTTAAACTTGCCATTCTATAGGTTCTTTGCTTTGTTTTATAAGCAATTCATTGGTTTTAGAGAAATGATGATTTCCGAAAAAACCGTTTCCTGCCAATGGAGAGGGATGTGGAGCTTCCAATATAAAATGTTTGTGTTGGTCAATTAGCGGTTTTTTTGCTCTTGCAAAATTTCCCCATAGTAAGAATACAATACCCGTTTTCTTGTCAGATATTTTTTTTATCACATTATCGGTAAATTCCTGCCAGCCAATTTTTTTATGTGAACCCGGAGATTTTTTTACAACAGTAAGTATTGCATTCATCATAAATACTCCTTGTTTAGCCCACGTTGTTAAATCTCCGTGATTGGGAATTTGGATTCCTACATCTTCTTTTAATTCTTTGTATATTCTTTTTAGAGATGCTGGTACTGGGATATTTCGTGGAACGGAAAAGCACAAACCCATAGCTTGTCCCGGGGCATGGTAGGGGTCTTGTCCTATTATTACAACTTTTACCTTATCAAAAGGAGTGAGATTAAAAGCATTAAAAATCAACTTCCCTGGAGGGTATATAGTATTTCCCGATTTAATATCATCAACGATATGCTCTTTTATTTTGGAAAAGTAATCTTTTTCAAATTCTTCGGCAAGAATTTGTTTCCAGCTATTTTCTATATTTACATCATTAGCATTCATAAAAAAGAAATTGTCTCAAAAATAAGACGAACAATCATATTTTTGAGACAATTATCATGAAAATTATTAAAACTTAATCACTTTACCAACTCCTTTAAAGTCTGTACCGTTTATTTTCAGGATATAAATACCTGAAAGAAGATTACCCGCAAATATTTTTTCAGGTACAATTTTAAATCTTTGATTAAATAAAACTTGCCCATTTGTATTATACAAAGTTACATTTGCATCATTAATTGTCTGATCTGCCAAAATCACAATATCATCATTATCGAATCTTGCTGCAAATGAAGAGTATTCAACATTATTGGTAGCTGTTCCCGAGCAATCTTTGTATAAGATGTAAGAGATGATTTTCCATTCTCCATTCTCATATTCATAATTGGCCGTTTTATTAGGAAATCCATAAGGTAAATCAACATTAAAAAATGTAGAATCCAAATTAGTAGGTTCCCAAGTAGTACCTGCATCATTAGTGATTTCTCTTAATTCGATAGTTAATTTTGATTTGTAATCCGTAGTTGTTCTTGTAGATAAAATCCAATTATCCGGATTTACATATTCTTTTTCTTTGATCACTCTGTCTTGGGAATCATATTCATAAGTATTTCTTCCGGTGGGTGTCAGGATTCCATCTGAACCGGGCTGGTAATGAATTGATTCAGTTTCAAACCCTTTTGCATTATTTGTATAAGCGATACTGTCCGAAATAATAATACTTGTAAAGTCATTAAAAGACAATCCATAATGTGATTCTCCAACTAAAAAGTTCTTATTATCATAATAATATTGTGTAGAGTCTGATAATAAAATACCCAGGGGTACTCCTAAGGCAGAATAATTTAAATATGAAACAGAATGATCCAATTTTTCAGCATCATAATAATATCTCTGCCAAACGACAGGAATATTAATTCCTCCCAGAGTAGTAGATATAATGATTGAATCGACATTCGGGTCTATATTATAATCGGGTAAATCTCCACTAAAATATGTTTCTGCGATTATTTCTTTTGATTGGCCACTATCGTCAGTTTGAATATTATCATAGGTTGCTTTATATTTATCATTGCCTAAGTTTTCAAATGTAATTTTTACGTTTTGATTTTGTACCAGATTATTCAATGAATCTACATTCCAGCCTTCACCACATATCTTTCCTATCACTTCAAAATATGCATCTGATTTTGAATAGTCTTTTAATTGTTGTAAGATTTCATTATTTTTATTTAAAGTTTTTATAGCCATACTTTTGGAAATTTGTGAAAAACCTGAATTAGCTATAAATAATCCGGCAATTAAAAATAGTAGTAATTTTTTCATAATCAATATTTTTTAGTTAATAATTAATATATACAAAAATACATTTTTTATTTTTATTTATCTATTAATTCCACATTTATCCTATATTTTTTATGAATTTTGTATTAAAATTAATATGCCTTTTATTTAATAATTGAATTATTCCTGTAATTTCGTTTTTTAATATATATATTGAAAAGAAATGAAGAAAAAAAAAATTATAGAGGATATTGAAATTATAGATATTGCCGACAGAGGAAAAGCTGTGGGAAAAGCTGAGGACGGTAAGGTGATTTTTGTTCAAGGACCTGTACCCGGTGATATTGTTGACATTCTTTTGTTGAAAAAAAGAAAGGGGGTATTTCAGGGAATTGTAAAAAAATATAAAAAAAATTCTCCTTACAGAATAAAACCGGTATGTAGCCATTTTGAAAATTGTGGGGGTTGTAAATGGCAGCATCTTGATTATACCAAACAATTGGAGTACAAAGATAAACAGGTAAAAGAGGCTTTTAACAGAATAGCAAAAGTGGATATTGAAGAAATCTTACCAATCAAAGGAGGAGATAAAACCGAATATTACAGAAACAAACTTGAATTTTCATTTTCAAATAAACGATGGTTAACCGATGAAGAAATAAATAGCGATACCATATTTGGAGAAACCAATGTTTTGGGATTTCATGCTCCCGGTAGTTTTGATAAAATCATTCCTGTAGAACATTGTTATTTGCAGGGTTCTTCTTCTAATGAAATAAGAAATTTTATCAGAGATTATACCCTGGAACACGGATATACTTATTGGGATGCGCGAGCCAATAAGGGATTGATGCGCAATATGATTATCAGAACCAGCAGTTTGAATCAGATTATGCTGATTGTAAGTTTCTCTACTGACAATCGGGAAAAGATAACTTCATTGCTTGATGCAGTTTATGCGAAATTTCCTGAAATATCCAGTCTTAATTATGTTATTAATCCAAAGATGAATGATTCTATTTGGGATTTGGATATTATCAATTACAAAGGAAAAACGGCGATAAGAGAAAAGCTTGGTGAGGTTGAATTTATTATTTCTCCGAAATCATTTTTTCAAACAAATACTTTTCAATCAAAAGTATTGTATGATATAGCCTTGGATTTTGCAGATTTACAAGGAAATGAAAACGTTCTTGATCTTTATACGGGAATAGGAAGTATAGCCTTGTATCTGGCAAAAAAAGTAAAGAAAGTCATGGGTATAGAACTTGTTAAAGAAGCTATAGAAGATGCGAAATTGAATGCGAAATTGAATAATATATCAAATGCAACATTCAAAACCGGAGATGTGAAAGATATTTTAAGTGATAGATTTGACAAACCTGATATCGTATTTATCGATCCGCCTCGCGCTGGTATGCACAAAGACGTTATCGAAACATTATTAAAACTGGAACCTCAAAAATTAGTATATATCAGTTGTAATCCTTCAACTCAAGCAAGGGATATTGCATTATTAAGCGAAAAATACAAAGTATTAAAATCACAAGCAGTAGATATGTTTCCACATACACATCATATCGAAAATGTTGTATTATTACACGGGAAATCTGAAAATAGTAAATAATAAACAATTACTCATACCTTAAGGACTCGATAGGATCCATTTTTGATGCTTTTATTGCCGGAAAAACTCCGGAAAGCAATCCCACTGCTGTGTTTAAAATCAATGCAATTATAATCCAAAGCCAGGGCATTACAAATTGACCTTTGATATAATGAGCGAGTACGATTCCCAGTATTATTCCCAGTATTATTCCCAAAACACCTCCAAGTTGACTGATAATGACGGATTCGGTAAGAAACTGTGTCAGTATGTGTTTGTTTGAAGCTCCTGTAGCTTTCCTTATTCCTATTTCCCTTGTGCGTTCGGAAACAGTAACAAGCATGATATTCATAAGGCCAATAGCTGCACCAAGCAATGTAATCAGAGCGATGGCAATAGTAGCAATTCTGATTTTAAAAGTAGCATCTTTGATCATTTTTAGCAAATTATCACTTTTGGTAATTTCAAAATCATTTTTATCCTTTATCTTTAATTTTCTAATATTTCTAAATAAACCTGTTGCATTTGATATCGCATCTTCCATTTTTAGCGAGCTTTCAAGACCCACATTAATTTCATAAGGTTTATTATCATAATGATAATATCTTTTCCCATTCAAAAGAGGAATAAATGCCGTTTGGTCATTATTGGTATTTTTATTTGTTCCTTCTTCTTTTATTATACCTATTATTTTATAATTGTAGCCGTTTATATCAACAATTTTTCCGATAACTCTATCTCTTTTCAATTTAAAAAGACTTTTAACAATCTGACTACCAAGAACGACTTTGTGCATTCCATCTTGAAGTTCATTATTATTAAAATATCGTCCTTCCCCTATTTCCATACCTGTTACATTTATGAAATTATCGTCAATTCCTTTAACATTGATAACCGGATTAGTTTTTTTATCTTTATATTTAACGGTAGCACCATTTACAAAACCAGAGTAAACGGTAACTTTAGCACCCGGAAAATGATATTTTTCTTTGAATTGTATCGCTTGTCGAAAATTGATATTATCTCCTATTCGTTTTTTTCTTCCGTGATGTCTGGATTTTAAATTTTCATATACAGGTTGGATTTTGAAGGAATTTGATCCAATACTACTAAAATTGTTATTCAAAGAATATAAAATAGTATCTATCGCAGTCAAAATTCCTACCAGGGCAGTGATTCCGACCATTATTATCAAAATGGTAAGTAAGGACCTCAACAAATTGGATTTTATTGAACTTAGTGCGATT
>JALSPW010000191.1 GCA_026985735.1 Saprospiraceae bacterium | reverse complement strand
TATCTCCGTTAACATTATATGATTGAGGAACAAAATCATCAAATCTATCTTTTATTCTTCTTTGTGTTAAAATTTTCAAAACCCCATTATCTAAAAATAATTGCTGAACATATTCTTGTTTTTCAATATTTCTATTATCAAAAATCGAAGTCCAAACAGGTATCCCCGTTTCGATATCTATTTTTTGAACTACCGAACCAAAAATATGGCTTGTTGTACCTGTACTCATAGCAGCCGTATAAAAATATTTATCTACTACTACAGGCGACCATGTATTTGGTCGATAAGTTGAAATCATATTGTATCCGTCAGTTTTAAAATTCTCATATCTCTCAACAGGAAATCCGATGTTAGTACTATCATAAACAGTATATGTCCATTTAGGTGGATTTTTCTTAAATTCCGGTTGATGAAATGAGACTTCATAAGAACCAGAAGGTTGACAGTTTACGCTATAAATAAATATAAAAAAAATAAAAAATATACTTATTATTTTCATCTGTTTAAAGTTTTAATGTTAAAATAATACACATAATATTTCAAATACATTCAAGAATCTATTAAATTTTTAATCACAATCCTGCGTGTATTTTATGATTTATAAAGTTCATGTTCCATTCATAATACATATCTAAAATCCCCCTACCAACTATTGATTTAATAGGGGGATAATTACTAAATACAGTTATTCTTCTATACAATTAGGTGTTGTATCGCATGGTTTAAGTTCAATAAAACAAGGGTCATTTGGAATAGGATTAGTACACTCTCCTACAAGATAATATGCTTCGTGACATACTTCCACTTCTCCTGTTTCAGAATTCATGCAATATCCTGTTTCTTTTTTGCAGCATCCGTCAGAATAACAAGGGATTTCTTTTTGACACAGAAAACCTAAAACCTGATCTTCCCTATCGCAGTCTCTATCATAAACCAAACAAACTTTTGTACATGCTGATTTATAATATCGTGCTTGATATGCTGTATATGACGATGAACATGCCGAACCATCTTCAGGACAAGGGTCAAAATCATTATTCGGATCTGATACCCAGCTTTGCATAAATAGCAACTCATAAGCTGCTTCATAATCAGCAACAATTTTTTGATATACTTCAGCTCTTTCAAGATAAGGAAGTTGATTATATGCTATTAACCAATCAATACATAAATCTGAAACAGGAGTAATAAATGATAAAAATTCAAAATTTGTAAACGTTATTACACTATTGTCAATACCTTTGTTTTTACAAAAGATAGCATCCATTTGGACAACAAGTCCACAATCCATTGGTGGCAAAGAGGGATGATAAACAACCTGTGTTCCGGGAATTGGCAAAGGCAAAGTTACCGCCTCTTCCGCACATTCAATCTGGGGATCATCATCAGGACCACAACTTGTCTGGATATCTCCCGCTTCTCTCGTATCTAATTCGTACTTTATAGGATATATGTTTCTGAGTTTTTTAATAGTTTCATCAAATGCTTTAGATCTAATTGAATTTTCAGAAATTGACTTTTTCACATGAGTACTTAAGTTATTATTTTTAATCTCTTCCTGTTTTGTACAGGAATTCAAAATAAAAATAATTAATAAAGAAGATAAAATAATATGCAATAATCTTATATTTTTCATTTTAATTAAAATTTTTCCTCTACCGCCTTAGTAGAAACAAAGCAGCAGAGAAGGTGACCATTTGGTATCCACACCAATCACTTCCCCAACTCATACCTTCCAAAAAACCATTTTATTGTCATCCCTTTTACGTATTTTTCAAAACCGCCACACGAGCGATTTTCTTCCGGATCAGGTAGGCTTTTCAAGCGGCTAATCATTTCGCAATCGATGTTTTTACCAAAAAAATAATTATATCACCGATAAAATTAAAATTAAAATTAAAATTAAAATTAAACAAATTTTTTAGCATTTATTTTATTTATTTTTAAGCAAAGTAGCTAATTTATACTTAATCTAATTTGTTTTGATATTATATTTGCTATTTTATATTTTTGCAATACTTTATTTTGTTTTTAGTTTTACTGATTTTAGAAAAACCGGTACAGGATAAACTGAGGAAATTGCTTTGGTATCAACTCTCAATTTTCTGTCGCAAATAATTTTATGACACCTTTTAGGACTTGAAAGCACGCGATAGCATGACTTCAAAGCCGGCTTTTTAACTCATCATTCATAACTCATCATTCATCATTCATAATTCATAATTCATCATTCATTTTTTTATCTTTCAAACTTTATACTTTGAACTTTTGCCTTTGAACTTTGAACTTTGTCCTTTCCTAGCCAAGCTACCTCCCAGCCTCCTGTTTCTCCGCACGCTCCGAAACCGGAGTAGCGCCATCCCGCATATTACCAAAAATTAGTTAAATCAATCTATTCTAGTCAATTAGTAATTCATAATTCATCATTTATAATTCATTATTTATTCCTTTTATCTTTTTCCTTTT
>JALSPW010000190.1 GCA_026985735.1 Saprospiraceae bacterium | reverse complement strand
ATATTTCTAAATGGGAGGGTAAGTATATTTTACCCACAAGGGTAAAAGTTGAATTTGAAAAACTCCTTACTTATTTTGATAATACGGGTTATCCTTTTGCTTACGTGAAAATGGATAGTATAACATTCGAAAACGATAGTATGATTTCCGGATTGTTTGTAATTCAAAAGAATAAAAGGATTTATTTTGATTCTATTAAAATAACTTCGGGAATAGATTTATCAACCGGATTTTTAAGACGTTTTCTTGAAATAAAGAAAGGAGAGACTTTTGACAAGAGCAAAATTGATAAGGTCAGTGAAAAATTGAATAATTTACCTTTTGTGACACTTAATAATCCTCCAACTGTTTCTTTTTTTGGCTCCGGTGCTACTTTAAACTTGGATTTAAAAGAAAAAAAAGTTAATAGATTTGATTTTCTTTTGGGATTGCTTCCGGATAATACAGGGGTGAGAAAATATAGGTTGACCGGTGAAATAACTGCAGAATTCCTAAACAAATTCGGACACGGGGAGAGATTGTATTTCAATTATAAAAATATGGCCAAAGAAAGGCAAAATCTGATATTGAATGTCAATTATCCTTTTATTTTTGAAATGCCTTTTGGTTTGGATTCTAAATTCAGCATTTTTATAAATCAGGATCAATACCGCGATGTCAATTTGGATTTAGGAATTCAATACTTTTTTAATGGAGTAAATTATGTAAAATCATATTGGAAACTTTTTTCATCAAGATTGTTGTCTATTGACAGTACTTCGATTTTGGCTTTGGGTCGTTTGCCCGGTAAATTGGATATAATGTCCAATAGTTTGGGAATACAGTTGGGTTATGAAAATTTGGATTACCATTATAATCCACGTAAAGGTTTTGAATTAGTGATAGATGGATATTCAGGACAAAGAAAAATCTTAAAAAATTTTCAAATTACAAGTTTGAAAAATGAGAATTTTGATTTTAGTAATAGTTATGATTCAATCAAAACTAGTTCTTATGTATTTAATATTTCGGAAAGTTTTTCTTTTTACTATTCCTTAGGGCCTAAAATCGTACTGAAATTGGCAAATAAAAGTGCCTGGAAAAAATCTGCAGAGAAATTATATGAAAATGAATTGTTCCGTTTAGGTGGATCCGGATTATTACGTGGTTTTGATGAAGAAAGTATATTTGCTTCAATTTATTCCGTCTCTACAGCGGAAATTCGATTGTTAATCGACAGAAATTCTTTTCTGTTTGCATTTTTGGATTATGCGTTTATTTATAATCCTTATTCAACAATATCTATTGAAGATACCCCTGTTGGCTTTGGTGCGGGAATAAATTTTGATACAAAAGGAGGGATCCTAAGTCTTGCATCAGCTGTCGGCAAACAATACGACAACCCTTTTGACTTTAAGGATGTAAAGATACACATAGGATATATTAGCTTGTTTTGAACCGTTACCTTAATTTAAAATCATATTTCCCCGAAATATATCCCTTGTTATAAACTTCCAGTTTGTAACGTCCTTTTATAAGCGGTATATCCTTATTCCAAATAAGACATTTATTCGCTTGCTTCCCCGTATAATCAACACTGTATTTTTTCGTGTATTTTAGAGGGGTATTATCACTTGATTTAAAAATTATTCCGGAACCTGTGTTTTCATCATATAATGTAATACCATCAGGACCTATTAATCGAATATAAAAAACTTCTTCTCCAGTATCAGCAATTTCATTTTCCATCATATCAAAACAAATTTTCAAAACCTGAATATTTTTGGCTTTTCTTTTTCTTGAATATTTTCCATTCTTTTTTATAGAATATCCTTTGACTGATATTTTATCCAAAGGTATTACAGAGGCTTTATTCGCTTTGGTATATAATCTTTTTTTATCTTTTTCAAGTTTTTGTTTTATTAATGCCAAAGAGTCTTTTTCTTGTTGGATTTTTATTTTTTGGCTTTTGGTCAAATTGAGTTTTTCATATAATTCACTTTTGTCTTTTTGCAATTTTTGATTAGCGGAAGTGAGAACTTCGTTTTGCTCTTTTAAATCATTTATTTCCTGTACATACTCAAGTGCCTGTGCTTTGAGATTCTCTATTTCTACTTTTGCTTTTTGCAATTTCCTTGATTTCCAGATTAAAGTACTAATCTTTTCTTTTTGAGCTTTAAGTTCGGATTTCTGTTTTTCTATTAATGAATTTAATTCCAGATTATCACCTTTTAAGTCATCCAAACTGTTTATAGCCAATTCATAATCCTTCTCAAGCTTTGCTTGTGTTTGACTAAGATTGTTTAATTCTTTATTGTATTTATCGATTTCGTTTTTGAGTTTGTTGTTTTCTACCCATAAATAACCGGTAGTTCCCAAAAGCAAAATAATGGCGATAATAGCCATTGCAATTACATTATTTGTTGATTTTTTTGAAGCCATAATTAATAATATTTTTTTAAAAAGCACTCTTCATAAATAGTCGCTTTCTTATTAAATGATTGACATTGTATTATGTACGACAATATTATCGTATTTATTTACATACGGAAACTAATACCAAACTGCGACCAATTTGCTGATTATAAAAAGTTTAGTTCTCACTTCCTTATCTTTAAAAATATTTCCATACCTAAGGCTATGCAAAGATTTTTTTCTTGAATAAGCAAAAACTAATTCTTTTTCTATTTCACCATCTTGATAACGGTTTGGTATAACAATGATGGGATTATAATGGAATTTGCTACAAATATATAAAAAAAATCCAAATTATTTATTACTTTTAATTTTATTTTTCATATCCCTGTTAATGGCAATACTGGCATTAAGTTCATATCCTATGATTAAGGCCATAGAATTGATTTGAATCCAAATCATTGTGATAATTATAGCACCAAGTGATCCGTAAACTTTATTATAATTACTGAAATTATTCACATAATAAGAAAAACCGATTGAACTTATTATTGCTAAAAAGGTTGCCAATGCTGCTCCCGGACTTATAAATTTAATCTTTCTTCGCATGGCAGGACCATAGCGGTATAATAAAGAAATAATGGAATAAAACAATACGATTACTAATATCCATCTTAAAAAATCAATTGTGATTCTGTAAAATTCATTGAGATTCAATTTTTCAAAAAGATATTCAATCCAGATATTTCCCATAATCACTAAACCTGAAGATAAAAAGAGCAGTAAAAATAGTAAAAATGTAATTTCAAATGCTCTTAATTTGTGTTCCAGATAATTTCTGCGTTTATATGTTTCCCGGTATGATTTGCTAAAACTTGCCAGCATGGACGATACTCCGTTGGAGGTAAAATATAGCATCAAAAACAGTGAAACCAATTGCGAACTTACATGTGTCTTTTTACCCAAACTGTCCATGATGCCGAAAATATAACTTTCGGCCTGCAATGGCAATAATCCTGTTAAAGATGATTTCCACATGTCAACATAATAATCGGTAAAAGGCAAATATGGTAAAAATGTCAAGAGAAAAATTACACCCGGAAATATAGCAAGAAAAAAACTAAAGGACATTGCTTTAGCTCGTATCATGATATCTTCCTTCAGTGATTCTTTATAAGCAAAAATAAGTGTGTCGTATACAGGAACTCCGTCAAATCCCGGTAAAGTTGTTTTCTTGGCCCAATTATTGATTCTTTTAATAAAAGACAATTCTAAAAATTGATTCCATTTATTTTCAAAAAAATTACTCAAAATACGGTTTTAATTTATCTATTAAAATAGCAGGGGCTGAAACCCTTTTTCCTGTTTTCATATCTATGAAGAAGAGCTTTACCACACCTCTGTTTATCAATTCTTCTTTTTCATTGTAAATATTACAATAAAAAGTTACCATTTTCCCCGGCATTTCATTAATCTGCGTTTCTATAGTCAGTAAATCATCATAATATGCAGGTTTAAGATACCTGGCTTCCATGCTTACCACAGGTAGCATTACACCCCATACGGTTTCAAAATCCTTGTAAGAAAAACCCAAAGATCTGATTGTTTCAACCCTACCCACTTCATAGTATTTGGCATAATTACCATAATATGAATACCCCATTTGGTCTGTTTCTGCATATCTTACCCTTATTTGATATTTAAATGAATACATAATTATTTTCTTTTAACAGGACATGTCATACAATGTGAACCGCCTCTTCCGCGAGACAATTCGGTAGATGGTAATGTGATAATAGTATTATTTATATTCTCAGGTTTTAATTTGCCCTTTTCGATGTCTTTAAGCAATTTTTCAGCATGTATAATTTTATATCCGGCATTTTTAAATGCTTCTTCGGTCTTTAGGTTTCTGTCGTATGTTAATGCTACTCCGGGTTTTATTGCCACTAAATTGCAACCATCTGTCCATTGTTCCCTTTCCTGATATGGATATATACCGTTACCTCCGAAAATAAATTTAACTTCGGGGTCTATTTCTTCTAAAAACAACTCTTTGACAGATAAATATTTTTTGGTTTTTCCCGATTTATTATAAACTTTTACCAACGAGCCTATTCCATCATAGATAATAGGTTTATAAATAACCCAATCATGTGTGTTTATTTGAGTGAAAATAGTATCCAAATGCATGAAATTTCTTTCATGGGGTATTTCAATCTCCACTACATTGTCAATAATATTTCGTTCGAAAAGATAGTCTTTTAATAAGTTGATTGCATGTTGGGAAGTCCTCTCACTATGTCCGATAAATAAATAATTTTCGTTCACAATCATTACATCACCCCCTTCCATTGACACAGATTTGCCTCTTTTTGAAGGAGGGAAAAGGTCAATGTTATTCAAATTAATGACTTTTTTATTTTTTCGGGATTCCAAAAACATCGGATGCGAATTGAGAATAAATCTGGCTAATAAATTTTCTCTGTGTCTTGCATCTCTTGCAGCTTTTGTTATTAATATATATTCTTTTATTACAACAGCAATATCCCTTGTGAAAATAAAATTTGGAATCGCATCAAATAAATACGCATCGTCTTTTTCGCAATATCCCGTAATTAATAAATTGGTCAAATGTTTTGAATCCAATTGCATCATTATACTTTTCGCTTTTGCAGGAAGCTCTTCGAATCGTACAATATCATCTATTATCTTTTCTTTCATCACATGAGAGTAATCCAGTGCTTGTTCTAATAAGTCTTCTATTTCAAGCACATTTTCGTCACCTGTGAAAAATTTTAATATATTAGTGAAAGTATCATGCTCCTTTTGCATCAAAGGAAGGTGAATAATGTCATCAAATAGCAATTCCTCAGCTTTTTGCGGGGATATTCTGGATAGACCGCTATCAGGCCTGTGTACTATCACTTTCTCTAATTCTCCTATTTCAGAAAAAACTTTGGGTTTCATTAAATTTATGTTTAAATATTGCAAAGGTAAGAAAATTATTAAAATCTGAACAATTGCTCACTTTTTAACAGATGTTTAAAGTTTTAAAGTTCAAAATTTGTAAAGACAAAAGAAAAATGGAAAAAGACAAAAGGAATTTAATTATTAATTAAAAATGATTCTATCTTAGTAGCTACAATTGTTATATTTGCATAAATTTTTAATATGAAACGAAAATATTATGGAGCTATTGATATCGGTACCAATGCCGGTAGAATGTTAATAGGATATGTTGTGAATGATAATGGACACAAGATTGTCAAACAGGTACAATTGGTACGGGTGCCCTTAAGATTAGGGGAGGATGTTTTTGATACAGGCTATATAAGTGAAGAAAAATTGAAGAGGTTTATTTTGACATTAAAAGCATTTAAGTTTTTAGCCAAAGCCTATCATATTAATAAAATTATGGCTTGTGCTACATCTGCAATGCGGGAAGCAATCAATAGTCAATATGTTATTTCCAGAATTTTTGAGAAAACAAAAATCAAACTGGAAGTAATTGATGGTGAAAGAGAAGCAGAGTTGATCTTTAAATCTTTTAATATTGAGGGGTTTATGGAGGGAAATCCTTTCCTGTTTATTGATGTAGGAGGTGGTAGTACCGAACTCACATTATTTTCAAATGGTAAAAAGCAAAATTCCAAATCTTTTAAAATAGGAACATTGAGGATGTTGAAAAATAAAATAAAAGAAAGCGTCTGGGATGAAATTACGGATTGGATTAATAAGAATGTTATTAAATGCAACGGTATCGCAGCTATCGGTACAGGAGGAAATATTAATAAAATATCTCAATTGGCAAGAAAAAGATATCTTGAACCGGTTACTCTTATAGAAATTGAAGAAACCCTAAAGTATTTAAAATCATTTTCTTTGCAAGAAAGAATTAATGATTTGCGTATGAAACCCGATAGGGCTGATGTGATTGTTCCGGCTACGGAAATATATATTAATATTATGAAAATGGCTGGAATTACAGAAATTTATGTACCAAAAATGGGTTTAACCGATGGAATGATTTTAGAACAAAACCAAAGCCAACTAAAATAATAACTATGATTATATTTAAAACGATTTTAGCATCTGTGAGGCTTTTTATTTTTGCCGTTGCATTAATAATAGCCTATCCGTTATTTTTATTAAGTATAAAAACAATAATAAAGTACAATATCAAAACCGGATTTAAATTTAGAAGAGATTTTTTAAAGTTTATAAATCCTGTTTTAGGCATTAGAAATAAAATTGAAGGTTTCCCCCCGGTGCAACCCGCTATTTATGTTTCAAACCATCGAGGAATCCTGGATTTTTTTGTTACTCTCAAATATTTGAATACCTTTATTCTTTCAAAGGCTGAAGTACGTGATATTCCCATTCTTGGTAAAGCTAGCGAATTGACAGGAATTTTTTTTGTAAAACGAGAAGATAAAAACAGCAGAAAAGAGACAAGAAAAGCTATTAAAGATATTATCGAATCGGGAGAAAATGTATTGATTTTTGTTGAAGGAACTACAAATGTTAATAAATTAACTGCGGATTTTAAAAAAGGTACTTTTGAAGTTGCTGCCGCCAATAACATTCCCGTTGTACCTATAGCGGAAGAATATAAATATAAAGAAGATTTATGGGAAAATAATTCCACTTGGCAACAATTTGTCCAAACAGCAGGGAAATGCTTCACGGACGTAAAATTGGCTTTTGGGCCTGTCTTGAAAAGCAATGATTCTCAATACTTAATGGATGAATCCAAAAATTGGATTGATAATAAATTGCTTGAAATGCAAAAAGGGTGGTCTAAAGCTTTTGATTAGTGTTTGTCTAAAAATGCTTAATTTTTTAAATTTCAATGATTTTATAGCCGGATATTACTTACAATCGTCTGGCAATACATCACTTAGTTCAAGGTCTATGTTTGTTCCCATAGGTATCTTATTGCTGGCTGCAGGGCTTTGCTTTATTACAAATCCGGTATGTGTACTAACAATCTGACCGTTTTTTCTTAATGCTCCTAATTTTAGATTTCTTGATTCTATCAAAAAAATAGCTTGCTCTGCAGTCATGCATCTGAAATTTGGTAAATCTATTGTCCCCCCTGATTTACGGCTTAAAATAAATTCAAGAGTACCTCCTTTATTTATTTCTACATCATTTTTTTTACCCTCTTTGGTTACAATCGGTTCACCATTGTAAAAAACTTTTAAGATATAATTTGGTTCTCCTTTATCATATTCATATCCTATAATCTTGGATTTTATTTTCAAAATTTCAAGTTCTCTCTTTTTTGTATTAAAATTTCTACCGTATAATGATGGAAGATCGGCAACCTTGATTTTATCAGGGTTGTATTTTGTCACATTCACATAAATTTTTCTGTTTTCCTTTACTTTTGAACCCGGTTTTGGATTTTGGCTTATTATTAAACCTCCGGGTTTGCCAACTATATGGGTAGAGTCATCAATAATTATTTTAAAATGATGATTTTCAGCATCGATAATTGCTTTTTCTACATGCATACCGTTATAATCAGGTAATATTAATTTCTGACCGTGATTTGTATAAAAACTTAACCAAAACAATAGTAAAACTACAATTAGCACATAAAATGCGACAATTAGACTAAAATGTTTCAGGAAAACTTTACTGACAATAAATCTAATTAATTCTTTTAAAGAAAATTTTGACTCGTTAACCATTTTTGAATTTTGATATTTAATTTACAAATGTACATTAAATTTTTTTAATTAAAAATTTCACACTGATGAATGAAAAAAAAATAGGAGATAAACCGGAAATCTTGTTATTATTTGGTATGAAGTATAAAACACGAAGTACATAGATAACAATAAAAAGACAAAAGGGATAAATGATGAATTATGAATGGTAAATTATGAATTACTAATTGACTAGAATAGATTGATTTATTGAATTTAGGGGTGCTTCATCGGTGGGGAGTATGTCTTTAAATGGCGTTTCAAATTTATTTGAAACAAAAGAAAGTCCCGTATAGACGACATATTACAACTTCATACGTAAGTGCATGGCATTATGATGCCCACAGAATATTTTTGCGTATTTTAACTGAGCTGAAATGAAAGAATAGTGTTTTAACAAAAAAGAAAAATATATTTTTTTTATTTTTTGCAGCGTTTTGATTTTATGCTTCATCTTTAATTAAAAAATATCTATAAATTACTTATATTTTAAAAATAAAGATTTTTGATAATATTTGATATTCTTAATCGTTTACTTATGAGGCATTTTTCTAAAAAAAAATGAATATTTAAAATTGAATAGCTTGTTTTTAATAAAATGATGTTATTATTAATATTTTAAATATATCTTTGCACTGAAATTTAAAATTTGTAATTATTTTACTCCGGTGCTTTTGAAACTATGTATTTTTTAGCAAAATGTTCTTTAGTAACATGAAAAGTATGTTGTACCGCGTTTGTCAAAGTTATATGCTAGAAATAAGACACGTAATACATTGATATAATAATAAGTGAGTAGTTACGATATTATAAATTATAATACAATATGAAATTTAAATTCTATAGATTACAGACCGAACTGGTTTTAAGTGGGGTATTTGTTCTGTTTTTTACTTGGTATTCTAATGCTCAATGCAATAATGATCCCGGAACTATTAATAAGATTAGTAGTTTCGTTGGGCAGAGTAACAGACATGAACTTTCTGATACTATTTTCTTATGTTGGGAGGATAGATTTTATTTGGACCACAATGATGATTATAATGTATCAAGTGATCCTGTTCCGGCTACTCCTGCCGGAATTGGGTACGGATGGTACAAAAGTAAACCTACTGTCTCAGGTGATAATCTCATTGCCATTAAGACAGATAATATCTTTAGATTCAATGGAGATCCCGATATGATGATTTCAGTTGATGACCTCGATGGAGATGCTTTGTTTAAGAATAGTTTTTATACAGGGTTCACTCCATTTAATAATGCTGTCAATGGTACAGGTAATCCGACTTTAATGTATTATGCACCAATCACTGTGGATCAAAGAAAAGGAGAAAGAGGGTATCATGAAAATAACGGTCCCTGTGTAAAAGCAAATATTAATGAAGCTTTTCCTGTTGTTTATCTGAATCCGATTACTATTTCCGATTTTCAATATAAAGTAAATGGAGATTCGTTGCAGGCAAGTTTTGTGGTACAAGGTGGTTTGCCTGAATATTATAAATTTCATGATAATAAAAATGTTAATTATACAAGTATTGATGTTTATGATTTTGATAATCCGTCACAGGATTATAGGGGGAAGGTTTTAACTCCAAATATTACTCACAATGACAGGGTAGTGGTTAAATTTCCGAGATTTGGTGAATACAAGGTTATAATCTCAGATGGAGTATCATGTTCCAATACTAATAAAATGAGTATTTCGAACGGTCTTAATCCAACGCTTTATTTAGATACTCTATCCGGAAAGTTAAACGAAACTATTTGTGTCACTCTTAGAGTGAGAGATTTTGAAAATTCAGAATATATTTTTGGTAGAATCGACTATGATCCTACAGTGTTGGAATTTGTTGATATTATAAGTATATATCCTGATAATTATACTATTTATAGAATCTCTCCAGGGTTGTTGATATTGGATTGGAATCGAAATCCAGGACCGATTCCCGATAATCAGGAAATTGTAAATATTTGTTTTAAACTTGTTGGAAAGATAGGGGATTGTTCTCCTATTATTATGTCTAAATTTCAAGCTACTTTTGATAATAAAGATTTTTATCCTAATACTGAACCGGGGTTAATATGCATTGATCCTCCTGACGGACTCTATATCAGTGCAACTTATTGTGGTTCCGAAACAAATGTAGCGGAGTCTTCTATTTTCTTTAAAGTTTATAATGGGGTAGCTCCTTATTCTTATGTGATAAAAGATCTTGGAGGAACAATTGTTCAGTCAGGTACGATTTCCGATGAAAAGACAGAAGTAATAGTCAAAGGATTGTATCCGGGTTCTTACACAATAGAAGTCACCGATACAAATGGGGATTTTAAAGATTATGGAGTTTATGTATCCGCTAGTCCGCCTTTAGTGTTTGATTCTATTTTTGTTAAAGCTCCGACTTGTTTTGGTTATGACGATGGAAAAATAATAGTTAAAGTTAAAGACGGTGCCTTCTATCCGTATAATATCAAATGGTCAAATAATATTTTTGATACGGATACATTGGCCGGTTTGGGAAATGGAATATATGGCGTTACCATAGAGGATAAAACAAGTGGATGCAAAACCGATACGGTTATCAATTTGGAAACATCCAAGTTGATTTTGGATTTACAAAAACTTGATGATGCTTCTTGTAAAGGATTGAATGATGCAAGACTTTTGGCAACAGCTTCAGGAAGCAATAAAGATGCAAATGGTTACTATACTTTTGAATGGCAAAGCGAAAATAATACTTTCAATGAAAAAACTCCTAAAACAAGTATATTCAATAATGCATCTCCCGGATGGAATTATATAAAAGTTTACGGTGATAAATCATGGTGTAATGAAACGGATTCAGTTTTTGTTGATGAAAAATATACCATGAATCTTAATAGAAACTCCCAAGATCCAACATGTTTTGGGGATGAAAACGGATGGTTGTCTTATGAAGCAAACCTTTTAGGATATCCTAATGATAATTTCAATTTGGAATTTCCTGTATTTCCTCATCCTCCTTATAGTGATGTTCAGAAATTGGGAACTGACATGTTTTATGTTAATAATCTTGGTAGTGGGCGATATATAGTTAAGATATATGAACAATCTACAGGCTGCTTTGAATATGATACGGTAAGACTATTTGATCCTCCACCCATAGGAGTCAATATTAAGAAAGGGGATGTAGGGTGCTCCTCAACTCAATTGGCTTATGCTAATTTTAGCATCAATGGTGGTACTAAACCTTATGCTCTTTCAGGAATAGGGAGGGATACTATCATAGTTAATGGTACAAATCACGTGTTTTATGATTTGTCGGAAGGGGTATATACCGTCAATATTGCAGATGCAAATGGTTGTGATACAACTGTTGTTTTTGACATTGTCAAAGCACCCGGATTATTGAATATAGATACTATTAAATTTGATTTACTTGGTTGTGATGCAACTGCAACAACGGATATTGTTGTGGAAGCATCTAGTGATTATGGACCTATAATTTATAGATGGGCAGATACTCTTGGTATTGATCTTGGGAGCACTACTAATGTTCTTTCAAATGTCGGTGCGGGGACTTATATCGTGATTATAGTTGATAATAAATGTACGGTTACGGATACAATTGTAATACCGGAACCTCAACCGTTTACTTATACTACCCAGGCAACTCCTTCAGAATGTGGCCCCGGTGAAACAGGTGGACTGGGTGGTTCGGTTTGTATTAATATTGACGGAGGAGGAAGTGGATATACTTTTGATTGGAACAATGGTTTATCAGGGGCTTGTATTAATGATGTACCTGCAGGTACTTATGTTGTTACTATTTCGGATGATTCTGGATGTAGTTCGGTTGATTCTATTGAAGTTCCCGGTGCGCCTCCAATTGAAATAAATGTCCTTGATGTGCAAGGTATCTCATGTAATGATGGTCAGCATAGTGACGGAAGTGCTATAATTCAGGTCTCAGGAGGTGATAATCCATCTGGGTTGTATGTATTTACATTGGATAACGGAACTAATAAAGTTGGCAGTACTATTACATTAAAAGATTTGCCCGGGGGAAAAAATCACTTCTCTGTGTATTATAATACGGTAAATGGAAATTCATGTATTAAGTCAGATTCGTTTGAAGTAGCCGTTCCGGAAAAACTTACGCTGGATCTTTTGGAAACCAAAACAATAAAACCTACTTGCTATGGCGACTGTGACGGAAGTATCATTGTTAAAGCAAAAGGAGGAAATAATACTGCATATTTTTATAAATGGCAAGAAACAGGACAAACAGGTGCTGTCGCTGTAGATCTTTGCGCTGGTACGTATCATATCGAGATAACAGATGCAAATCTATGTTCAATCATGGACTCTATAACATTAATTCAACCGGAAAAATTGATTGTGTCAATAGATTCTGCAAATACTAAAGATGTCAATTGTTCGGGATTGAATTCAGGTCAGGTGTCTGTGAATTTTTCAGGAGGAAATACCGATGGACAATACACTTTCAATTGGAGCCCGGATGTTTCTGATTCTAAAGTTGCAGCTAACTTGGCTCAGGGAATTTATACTGTTACTGTTTCAGACTATAAGGGATGTTCTGATTATGTAAGTTATGAAGTAAAAGGTCAGCAACCTATAGTCTTTAAACCTGTTCAAGCTCAGGATATATTATGTTTTGGAGATCCGACATGTATATATATAGATACTGTTTATGGTGGTGCAGGCCCCGATTATACATTTAGTGTTAATGGTGGAGCAATTTTGCCCGTAGATTCATGCAAACAGGTTTATGCTAGCGATCAACCTTATCTTGTTTCTGTGTTTGATTCGGAAGGATGTAAATCAGAACAGGAAATTTTGATTTCCCAACCCGAAGAAATTATTGTTGATCTTGGTGATGAAGTACAATTGGATTTGGGAGATCCTCAAACTATTTATTTGAATACAAATACCAATATTTCACAAGTTATCTGGGATATTGATACAGTTAATTTCAAATATCATTTTCTTAATAATTTGAAAACTGAAGTTGAACTGGAAGGATATGCCAACGATACTATTTATGCTACTGTTATTGATCAAAACGGATGTACTTCTACCGGGGCACTATATGTTATTGTCAATACTTCACGTAATGTGTATATTCCCAATATTTTCACACCTGACGGGGATGGATTAAATGATGAATTTAGATTGACAATAGGTAAAGGAGTGGAAAGAATAAATTATTTGAAAATTTATGACCGTTGGGGTGAATTAATGTATCAAGAACAAAACTTGAATCCTTCGGCAGCTAATACGGTTTCGTGGGATGGCCGGTTCAAAGGGAAAAGGGTAAATCCGGGAGTATATGTATATCTTGTTGAAGTGGTATTTCTCGATGGTAGGGTTATTTTATATAGAGGTGCTATTACATTGATAAGATAAAAACAATTTTCTAAATTAAATGCTTTTAATGTGAAAAATTGATTTATATTAATAAATTTATTATTTTTGGTTTTAAAAGAGTAGAGTTTTTCATATTTGTTTTATGCATAATTTTTTTTTAATACTAAGGTATATTAGTTAAATGAAAATTATGAGTAAAACTTAAAATCAAGTTTCTCATTGGGGAAACTTGATTTTTTTTGTAATGAGTGTCTTTTTGAAAATTTAGAACAACTGATTCCTAATAACAATAATTTTAATAGTTGATAGAACAAAACAATTAATTGAGAATTGAGAATTGAGAATGACAAAAGAGAAATTTAATTATGAATGGTGAATGATGAATTATGAGTTAAAAAACCGGTTTTGAAGTCACGCTATCGCATGCTTTCAAGTCCTACCTACAATTATCGAAAAATGATTTACAGCGGACTATTTTGTATTAATTAATGGTATTGTATCCTTAGAGACTAAACTTGGAAAGGTTATTAATCATGAAGCCAAGCAATACCCGCAGCATTAATCTGTTATGTTTTTATCAGTCCCCCCGCTACTGATGTAGCGGTTCCTTCATTACCAAAAGAGGTTTACTCTTTTGGTTCTCTTCTTCGTCAAGACCATTAAGTCATGTAACAAGACAAAAGTTAAATATTTTTAATAAAATGATTTTATTAATTTTGGGTCACCTTAATTCCCAACGGGTCAGTTGGTCTGAATTTATAGACAGCCACTAATTATCTGCGTTAAAGTCTTTGCTTTATTTTCGGTTTCTTCCCATTCTTTAAGTGGAATTGAATCCTTGTTTAAGCCTCCTCCGAGATATAAAAGAAATTTGTTTTTAAAAATTTCCATACTTCTTAAATTTACAAATAACTTTAAAGTATTTTCGTTAATTACATTCACCGGACCTAAAAATCCCGTATAATATTTGCGATCATATCCTTCATTTTCCAAAATAAATTGAATTGATTTATTCTTTGGAAGTCCTGATACGGCAGGGGTAGGGTGTAAATCCAAAATCATATTATAATAATTATTAACATCAGTTATGCTATAATCTGTCGCAAGGTGAATTAAATATCCGTCATTATTTTTTGCTGCGATCTTTGTGTAAGGTCCTTTAGAACTGTATTGGATATTATGTTTATTTAAAATATTTTCAATAAATTCCATTACAACCCTTTGTTCGTCCAATTCCTTTGATTCCCAGTTTGCTGATTTGATATCGGCTACAAATTGGGTTCCGGCTAATGCCATTGTCTCTGTTTTGTTATTGTCTTTTACAAGTAATATTTCGGGAGTCGCTCCAATCCACGTTCCCGCTTCAGGGTGATTTACCAAAAAAATCATAGCATTTGGATAGCTGTTTTCCAATTTTTTAAATAAATCAAATAAATTGAGATTGTTGTTAATGATGGATTTAGTCCTCGAAAGCACTATTTTTCTATATCCGGCTTTTATTTTTTTTATATAAAAATCTATTTTTTGTAAATATTCGTTTTCTATTATGTCATAAGAAGAATCTATGCTTGTTACTTCAAGATGAAAATCTTTATTGATATGAATTTCATCTGCATTTATGAACAAGGGTTTGTGTTTAATCACAGAAAAAGGATAAAAAACAAACCCTTTTTTATTTAATGAATATTTGTCAAATAAAATATTTTCCCTTGAATTTTGTATTATTGTAATCCTGTTTTTCGAATCGGGTAGCTTGTAAATTGCAAATATATCATTTTGGGTTAAATTCATAACATGTCTAATTTATCGTTTTTAAACCCATCTTTTGACCTGTCAGTAGCATGTAATTATATGCTTCTTTGTAATCATTGGAAATTTTACCATCCAAAATGGCTTCTCTTATCTCAGTCTTTATAATTCCAACTGTTTTTGAAGGTTTAAGATTAAAAGTTTTCATAATCTCTTTTCCGGATATGGGCGGTTGCCAGTTTCGTAACTTGTCTTTTTCTTCCACTTCTTTAAGTTTTTCTATCACTTTATCATAATTTTTAAGAAAAGTTTTGATTTTCTTTTCATTTTTTGAAGTGATATCAGCTTTGGCCAGCAACATCAATGCATCTATATCATCCCCTGCTTCATAAAGCAATCGTCTTACTGCACTATCTGTTACTTCTTCTTTTACCAAAGTCATTGGTCTCAGATGAAGTTTTACAAGTTTTTGTACAAATTTCATATTATTGTCCAAAGGCAATCGCATCCTTTTAAAAATATGATAAGTCATGTGATAACCCAAAATCTCATGCCCGTGAAAGGTCCAACCTTCATTTTTTATAAATTTTTTGGTTTTTGGTTTGGCTATATCATGCATAATAGCCGCCCATCTTAGCCATATATCATCGGTTTTTTTCGCTACGTTATCCAAAACCTGAATAGTATGATAGAAATTGTCTTTATGTGATTTGCCCTCAATAGTTTCAACGCCGTGAAGCTGAGCCATTTCAGGAAAAATCATTTCAAGCAATCCAGAATCAAAAAGATACCTGAAACCTATAGACGGTTTTTTTGTTGCTATGATTTTTTGTAGTTCAGTAGTTATACGCTCTAAGGATACTATCTTAATCCTTTCTTTATTTGCTTTAATTGATTCAAAAGTATCTTGATCAATTTTGAAATCAAGTTGAGTGGCAAACCTTATAGCTCTCATCATTCTCAAAGGATCATCGGAAAAAGTTTTATCGGGATCTAAAGGGGTTTTTATTAATTTTTCATCGAGGTGCTTTAGACCTCCAAAAACATCGATTATTTTATCAAATGATTTGTTATTGATGTTTATGGCAAGAGTATTTATAGTGAAATCCCTTCTTTTTAAATCATCTGTAAATGTACCGGGTTCAATTACAGGTTTGCGACTGTTAAAGTTATAAGACTCCTTTCTAGCTCCTACAAATTCAATATCTATTCCCCCGTAATTGATCATAGCAGTACCAAATCTTTTGAAAATAGTTACATCCCCTTTAAATCCAAGATATCCGGCTGTCTTTTTGGCCAGTGTTATTCCATCTCCAATACAGACAACATCGATATCTTTTATATTCCTTTTTAATAGTTTATCTCTGACATAGCCACCTATAAGATATGTTTCGACACCCAAATCACTTGCTGCTTTATTTATAGTATCTAATATTTTCTTTTCTTTACTATTGTATCTTATCATTTGCATTATAAAGTTTCCTTGTAATTTTCATTAATTTCATCCAAAATATTTAAAATATTATCAATTTTCAACTCGGTAACAAGTTTCATTCTGTAATACTTTATATTTTTAAGTCCTTTAAAATAATTGGTATAATGCTTTCTCATTTCCAAAATACCAATTCTTTCCCCCTTCCATTCAATTCCGTATAAAAGATGCTTTTTTACAGCATCGACCCTTTCTTCAATAGTAGGAGGTGGCATTAATTCACCTGTAGCAAAATAATGCTTTATTTCCCTAAATATCCACGGATTTCCAATTGTTGCACGGCCTATCATTAAACCGTCAACACCATATTTTGTTTTATAATTCCATGCTTTTTCCGGAGAATCAATATCTCCGTTTCCGAAAATGGGAATATTGATATTGGGATTTTCCTTCAATTTACCTATTTCAGTCCAGTCGGCATCTCCTTTGTACATCTGTTTACGTGTTCTACCGTGAATTGACATTGCCTTGATGCCTGTGTCTTGTAGCCGCTCTGCAACTTCAGCAATTTTTATAGACTGATTATCCCAACCTAGTCTGGTTTTTACAGTAACAGGAATATTAGTAACCTTAACAACTGCTTTTGTCATAGATACCATTTTGTCTATATCTTTTAAAATCGCCGCTCCCGCTCCTTTATTTACAACCTTTTTTACAGGACAACCAAAATTTATATCGATTACATCAGGCATATATGGTTCCAGCATTTTTGTCGCTTCTACCATGGAATCTATTTCAGCACCGAAAATCTGAATTCCAATGGGTCGTTCTTCCGGTAGCAATTCAAGTTTTCTTAAACTTTTATCAACATTTCTTATTAATCCTTCTACAGAAACAAATTCCGTGTACATCATATCACATCCGTTTTCTTTGCATAAAAGCCTGAAAGGAGGATCGCTTACGTCTTCCATTGGCGCTAATAATAGCGGGTTTTCCCCAATTTCCAAATCTCCTATTTTTACCATACATTATTAATATTAAATTGCAAAAATACGTTAAAATATTGTCGCTTTATCTATTTATTTTTGTTTTTATAAATATTATTTTTAAATTGCGTTATTGTTGCCAATATACTGTTAAGATAAAGAAAATGAAACGCAACTGTTTAAATTTAAAATTTTTACTGACAATATTTTGTCTTTTTAATATTTTAGGGATATTTGCCCAAAATATTCCCCCTACATCTTTATATGCCTTTGATAAGTACAATGTAAATAGTGCTTATGGAGGTTTGACAGGTAACAGAATTGTTAGTCTGAATGTTCGGGAACAGTGGCTAGGTATTCCGGGATATCCGAAATATTACTATTTAACATATAGTCAGCCTGTTTATAGATTTCATGGCGGAGCAGGAATGGGGATTAAGTCGGAATATCATGGAATCCAAAATGTTTTTTCAATAAATATGACATATAATTATGTTGCATCCTCATTGGCAGGTTTATTCTCGTTCGGTATAGGGACTGGAATTGTTAATATTTCCAATAATAGTGAAAATATAATTACTCCTGAAGGAATTTATACCGGTGAAAATTCATCTCATAATGATGAATTTTTAGATAAATTATTACTAAATAACCGGAGTTTCTATAATTTTAGTGTTTTTGGAATGTATAATTATAAAAATATTGAAATTGGAATAATATTTGATAAAAAATTAACATTGAATAGTAGTGACTTGTCTTATGGCTTTCATGACTTGATTAAATTCAATTGGCAATACATTTATGGTATAAATAAAGATTTTTATGTAAAAATATTTGGTTTGATACAATCTGATTTTATACTTTTGCAATCTAATTTTGGATTTACTGCCGATTATAAAAGTATATTGGCAGGTATAAATGTCAGAGGTTATTCTCCGGATACGTTTGATTCAATGTCTATTATTATAGGAGGAAACATAAATTCCAAGCTGAGAATTATCTATGCGTATGATATTTCTTTTTCCTCTCTTCGAAGTGTGGAAGATGGAACTCATGAATTTAAAATTACGTATGATTTTGGCAATTTAAAAAATAATGTAAAATTGCCGGTTATTATTTTTAATCCTAGATTATAGATTCTATATTGAGAAGATAATCCTTGAAATAATTTTTGATACATTTGAAATCATTAATTTTGACAAATTTATATATTATTGTTATTTAAATATGAGTTTTAGAAAATAAGAATAAAATATATTCGTTAAATATTTGTTAAAATAAAGGCAAGAATTTTTTTATTAATATTTTAAGTTATTTTTTTGTTTATTTAAAAAACGACATATCTTTACGCTCGTTTTATAAATATTTGGTTAAATTTTATTGAATTAACTATGAAAAAAGCAATAATTTCTCTAGGGGTAATTATGTTTATCCTTCTTTTGTCATCATGTGGTAAAAGAGAAACAGGTCAGTTAACAGGTGTTCAGGACAGACCTAAATGGAAAGGTATTAATCCGTACGGAATGGTATATATTCCTTCAGGATATATGCAAATGGGTCAGGATGATAATGATATGTTTCATCAATATATCAAAAGACCTAAAGCCGTTTCTTTAAATGGTTTTTATATGGATGATACGGAAATCACTAACAATGAATATCGTCAGTTTGTTAATTATGTCAGAGATTCGGTAGCTCATACTATTATGGGTGATTTCTATGAGGATGACTATGGCAACGAATATATCGACTGGGATATGGAATTGGATTGGTCGGATGAAGGTTTGGATGAGATGTTTTATCAGGGCGATATGGTTATTAATGGTAAAAAAGAACTCGATACCAGAAAACTTATCTATCAGTATCAGTGGATTGATTGGCAAAAAGCTGCACATCAAAGTAGTGATGTTGTAAGATCTTCTTTGATTCATAAAGAGAAAATCAATATATTCCCTGATACTTTGGTATGGATTAGGGATTTTGCATATTCTTATAATGAACCTTTTACACGTAATTATTTTTGGCATCCAGCTTATGACGATTATCCTGTAGTCGGAGTAAATTGGAATATGGCTAAAGCATTCAATTATTGGAGAACCAAATTATGGGACAATTTTAGCGGTTCTGAAGTTAATACCGAAGAATTTCGTTTGCCTATTGAAGCCGAATGGGAATGGGCAGCAAGAGGAGGACATGAGAGAGCTGCTTATCCTTGGGGTTCTTACTATGTGAGAAATGCCAAAGGATGCCCACTTGCCAATTTTAAACCGGGAAGAGGAAATTATGGAGAAGATGGAGGTATGATTACCGTGAAAGCAGATGCTTATTTCCCAAATGATTATGGCTTATACAATATGGCTGGTAATGTGGCTGAATGGACCTCAACCGCTTTTTACAATTATGGATACCAAACCGAACATGATTTGAATCCTAATATCGCTTACAATGCAAGTGAAAATGAACCCTTGGCATTAAAAAGAAAAGTGATAAGAGGTGGGTCTTGGAAAGATGTATATTATTATCTTCAAAATGGTACAAGGGATTATGAATTTCAAGATACTACTAAATCATATATCGGATTTAGATCCGTATTGACATTCCTTGGACGATCAATAAATGATTTTAACTAAAATTAACTATTTTTTTATATAAATTCGCAACGAAAAATTATTAATTAATCTAAAAAAAATGTATTATGACTTTCGTACACACAAAATGGTTTAAGTATTTGAAGAACTTTATTATCGGTGTTGCAGCATCTATCGTTATGATGGGAGCGCTCGGTAAGTTGACCAGTAAATCTTGGGGTAACCTTGCAATTACTGTAGGCCTTGGAACAGAAGCTTTTATTTTTGCTTTCTTAGGAATTATAGGACCCGAGAAAGATTATTATTGGGAAAAACTTTATCCGGGGTTGGATAATGCCAAATCCAGAATGATACCTTTGACAGAAGGTGGTGGTAGTGATTTCAGACCTTTGAATGCCGATGCCGTTGAATCAAAATTAGGTGGTATGTTGGAAGAACTTCAGGCAATGTCCAAAAGTTTAGGTTCTTTGAAAGCTCTTCAAGAAATAGATTTTACTGAAACCGCCGAGAATGCTAAATCAATGCACAATTTCTATAAAAGAATTAATGAAGCAATGGCTACTCTCAGTGAAACTGCTGACGATACCGTTAAATATAAGGAACATATGGCTTCATTAAATAAAAATTTGGAACAATTGAATGGCGTTTATGGAAATGTTCTTTCCGCTTTTCAAGTTAAGAGTTAATGGTAATTAACAATTGAATTTTTATTGTTTAATATTAAAAAAAAATAAATTATGTCTATACCTAAGGAACCGCGGCAGTTGATGATAAACGTGATGTATATCGTGCTGACTGCTCTCCTTGCTCTTAACGTTTCTGCTGCTGTATTTAATGCCTTTGAAATGGTGGAAAAAGGATTAAAAAAAGCTAATTCTTCTTTGGATCAGGCAAATGCCTCTCTTCCAAAACTAATTGAAAAAAGAGCAAGTAAAAAACCCGAATATAAAATTTATGCTGATAGAGCCCCTTTAGCTCATCAATATTCCCAAGAATTTTCAGATTATGTGGAATCTATTCTAGATACTCTTGTAGATGCTGCCGGTAATAAAGATGGTAAAATAGATGGGGGTGATTCTATTGTACTGAATGGAATAAAAGTATTGAAAGGTAAGCGTGATTATGATGCAACAACCAGAATAATGGCTGAAGGGCCAAAGGGAATGGAGCTTCATGATAAAATACGTGAATATAAGGATAAATTCCTTTCTTTGATAAATGAGGAGGATAGAGCTAATTACGAAGGAAAGATACCCCTTGAAATAGATGACGAAGCATGGAAACATGATATCACTCCTCGTAAGAACTGGGCTGATTTTACTTTTAATCACATGCCTTTGATGTCTACATTACCTATTTTTAGAAAGTTTCAAAACGATGCTAAGTCTTCTGAAGCAACCGTTTTGAATTATTTGTTGAAAAAAGTTGGAGGTGAAGAAATTGTACTTGATAACTTCCTGGTAATGTCCGCTCCTGAAAAAAGTTATGTTATTAAAGGCGATAAATATGTTTCCAAAATCTTTCTTGGTGCCGCTGCTTCTAAAAAGGTGAATACCAAAATTGATATTTTTGTCAATGGACGTAGGTTGCCAACAGATGAAAATGGTGTCGCAAAACTGGTAATGCCTGCAACAACTACAGGAAAGAAAACATATAAAGCTACTATCAAAGTTACCAATCCCGTTACGAATGAAGTGAAAACTTATGATGAAACTTTCTCGTATGAAGTAGGTGAAAGATCTGTGGCTATATCTCCTATTAAAATGAATGTATTCTATATTGGTGTTGATAATCCGGTAGAAGTTTCCGCCTCCGGTATATCCAGTAATGCGATGAAAGTTTCGATGAGCGGCGCCGGTGGTGGTACTATTTCTAGAAATGCTGATGGTACTTATACTGTTAGAGTAACAAAACCTACCAAAGTGGGAGAGTATGCTTATGTAAATGTCTCCGCTCCGGGTATTGAACCGACTAAAAAACCTTTCCGGGTAAAAAGGATTCCGGATCCTATTGCCAGATTGGGTAAAAAGATGAGTGGTTTTGTTCCCTCAGGTACATTTAAAGCCAATAAAGGTATTATCCCGAGATTAGATAACTTTGATTTTGAAGCAAAATGTAAAATTATCGGTTTTAGATTGGTTAGAGTAGCTAGAAGAAGTGACCCTGAGCTCGCTAAAAATGTTGGTGGAAGATATCAGCCTAAAGTCCAAAAACTTGTTAATAAAGCTAAACCGGGTGATAGGTATTTCTTTGAAAATGTTAAGTGTAAGTGCCCCGGTGATAGAGCACCGAGGGACATTAATCCTTTGACATTTACTATTAAATAAATTGATTATTATGAGTATTTTATTTAAATTTTTGTTCTTTATATCATTGTTGTTTGTTGGAGTTAACGGATTTGCCCAATCCGATAAGCAAATGAAAGAATCAAGTGAGCCTTACGTTGATGATATTGTTAATCGGACACTTACTTTTGAATCAAAAGTATTACCTTATGAATTTTTAAGGGAATCCGATATACCTTGGGAAAAAAAGGTTTGGAGAATTATAGAAACAAGGGAAAAACTTAATATTACTTTTAGAAATCCTCAACGTGCCTTTTTTACTATTTTGGTTGACAAAATAAAAGAAGGTAAGATCACTGCCTTTAAAGATGAGTTTTTTAAAGAACCTTTGACAAAAGATGGTGTGGATAGCCTCATTTTCAGTATTGATTCTTCAACGGTCTACGATCCGGAAACATATGAGGAAACTATTGTCGTAACCAAAAGTGAAGTGAATCCCGATGATATAATGAGATATAGAATTAAAGAAGTTTGGTATTTTGATAAAGAAGCTTCCGTTTTTAAAGTTAGAATTCTAGGTATCTCTCCTTTGAAAGATGAGATTGATGCAGAAACAGGTGAATTCAAATATGAAATGCCACTGTTTTGGGTCTATTATCCTGAATTAAGGGAATTTCTTGCTGATGAACCGGTGCCAAGTGATTATAATGATATGTTTCCAATGACTTGGTATGATCTCTTTGAAAATAGAATGTTTTCAAGTTATATTATTAAAATAAGTAATATACTTGATCTCAGATTTAAAGATAAATACGATAAAAGTCCAACTCAAGATATGGATATACTTCTTGAATCCAGACGAATTAAAAAAGAACTGTTCAATTTCGAACATGACTTATGGAGTTATTAATGGAGTGAATGAAATTTAATATATTAAAGCTGCTTTGTTTTTTACTAGGCAGCTTTTTTTATTTTGAAAAACAAATATAATATATCATTATGCAAATTTTTGTAAATGAAATGCCTTTGAAAAGAAGAATTGCGTACCTCAAGTCTAAAGGTAAGACTATAGGGTTTGTTCCGACTATGGGAGCATTACATAAAGGACATCTTTCTTTGATTGAAAAATCCAATTTCCGGTGTGATATTACTGTTTGTAGTATTTTTGTCAATCCGACTCAATTTAATAATAAGGAAGACTTAGTTAATTATCCTATTACGATTGAGGAAGATATATCTAAACTTAAAAATGCTAATACGGATATTTTATTCAAACCTACCGAAAGAGTTATATATCCACCCGATACCAATCTTGATGTTGAGATTGATCTTGAAGGACTTGATAATTTGTGGGAAGGAAAATTCCGTCCGGGACACTTCAAAGGCGTTGTGCAGGTTGTGAAAAGATTGTTGGATTTAGTACAACCTGATTTTTTGTTTATGGGGCAAAAGGATTTCCAGCAATTTACGATAATAAATATGATGCTGGAAAAACTTAATATGGCTACAAAACTTATAGTCGTTCCCATTTATAGAGAAAAGGACGGACTTGCTATGAGTTCTAGGAATATTAGATTAACTAAAAAATTTAGAGAAAAATCTACTATTCTTTATAAATCATTGGTTTTTGCAAAAAGTGTATATGGGGTCAAAACTCCCGAAGAAATTGAATCTACTGCTATACGGATGATAAAAGACCAAGGACTGAATCCCGAATATTTTAAAATAGTGAACGGTGAGACTTTAAGATCCGTTGTGTCAGTATCTGATAATTTTGTCATCGCAATAGTTGCTGCCTGGGCAGGAAATGTTAGATTGATAGATAATATTATAATAAAGCATGAAAAATAAAAAAATAAATTTTTAATACATTATGATTTATTTTAATATATAATTAGTACTTTTGTGTAAAGTTTTGATGTTGAAAAATTTTAAAAATAAAAGTTTCCTGATTATATTTTTTTTATTTATTGTGGCTATGCTGCTACAATACATTGAATTTTTTAATTCCTTCTTTCTTACAAATATTATCTCAGGTCGGTTCCCTTTATCACCTTTGACTATTTTAATACTAATATTTTTTATTGATTGGCTTATTTTGAAATTTATAAAAAGTCAGAAAAATATTCAAGTAGATGCTTATATTAAGAAATCAGTTGTTGGCTTATCTTTATACTCAATGCTGGTTATTGTGGGGATCGGGTTGGTATTACTAATACGATTGCTTTTTTTTAAAAGTAATCCGGATTTCAAAGTAGAAGCCCTTTTCGATATTAAGGCTAAAGATTTATATTGGTTTTTTATATTTTTATTTTTATTTATTACATATTTTATTTTTTCAATTTTTATTTATATGAAAATTGACAGATTGAATTTATCTGTTAGATTTAGATTGGGAATAGTGTTTTTGATTGTGTCGTTATTTTCTATATTTGCTTTATTTTTTATTTCGCTTTTATTATTGATACCGGTAGTGCTATCCTTTTTGATTTATTTATTTATTCTTGATATTTATATAGATCAAAAAACTTTAAATTCTACCTGGATTTTTACCTGGATGATTATTATAGCCGGCTTCACTTCTTTGATTGTCTTTTCAGCATATTCGGATTATGTGCGTAATAATGATTTAACAAAAGTAAAAAGCCTGATATATGGCAGGGATTATGATTTTGAACAAAAAATAAAAAATTTGTCAGAAGCAAAAGATTCTCCTAAAGATGGTGAATATTATATGGAAACTCTTAATCCGGATTCAGTCGAGTTCTTAGATAAACTTAATTCAGGTTTTTATACAATTGATAATAATTTGTTTTTTAATCCCGTGTATGGTGATTATATCAAGCTGGATTCCGTTTTAAATAAAGAAAAGTATTATATTAAATATTTTTATTGTTTAAAATCCATGCCGAATTTTGATAGTAAAAATATAAAACCGGATTATATTGTTGTTTATGATGGGAATGTACTTTTCAATAATTCAGGTTTGACCACCGTACCCGTACCTGAAAAAATTGATTCCTCTAAAAATATAACAGAATATATCGTAGATGGGTTTTCATATATCAGATATGTACAAGATAAAAAAACTATTGTATATAAAATAAATAAAATACCCGGTATTTTAAGACCATTATCGCTATTCTCTCTGTTTTTTGTTATGATTGGCTTGTTATTTTTTATCATTTCTATTATAAATTCACGATTTAAATTTTTACCTGATATTATTGAACTGAGTTTTAGCGGTGTGAAAACACTTAAGGATAGAATACAATTTAGTATAATCGGACTTTTAATTATATCTTTTTTTGTTTTGGGAATAATTACTTTTCATTACTTTCATAACTTTTTTGAAGTACACCAAAAGGAAAAAGCCAATTTGTATTCTTCGATTATTAGTTCCGGATTTTATCAGCCAAATATAGATGTAGATAGTATGTTTGTTCTTGATAAGTTGCTGTCTCTTGAGAGATCAAAAAATATTAATTTTTATTTTTATGACCGGTTGGGAAAATTAGTTATTGATAAAAGAAGAAGAAAAACCGGGCATGCCGATATTCCATTGAGAATTTTGGATTTTAATAAATTTAACTTTTCGAATGGGATTGGTTTTTATGAAATTAATAATTATTTGCTTTCTGCTGTACCGGTTTCTTTAAACAATAGTGGGAAAGGTTTTATTGCCGGATATTTTTTTAATAGTAATTCTGCCGTAATAGCTGCTTCTGATATTCTTTCAAATTTTCTGAATGTATACGTATTATTATTTTTATTGTCAGGAGCTATTGCGATTGCATTGGCAAATTCTATTTCCAAGCCTATTGAAATTTTAGGTGAAAAGATGGAGATATTATCATTGAACGAAAATAACGAATTGCTCAAATGGAACAAAAATGATGAAATAGGTAAATTAATTTCAATTTATAATTTAACCGTAAAAAAACTTAAAGAAAGTGCCAAAATAATTACTAAAATCGAAAGGGATTCTGCATGGAGAGATATGGCAAAACAAGTCGCTCATGAGATTAAAAATCCGTTAACACCCTTGAAACTGAATATTCAATACCTTCAATCCTTTGTTTCCCGTGAACCTGAACGGGCAGGTGAAATGATCCGTCAACTAGCCCCGGGATTGATAGAGCAAATCAATAATCTCGATAAAATAGCTACTGAATTTTCTGATTTTGCTAAAATGCCAACAGCAAGAAATGAGAAAGTTAATTTGAATGAAATTGTAAAAGCTGTACATGATTTTTTCCGCAAGAGAGAAGATCTGGAAATACAACTCTATGTGCCTATTAATGATGTAATTGTTTTTGCGGATAAAAACCATATTGTAAGTATTTTAAATAATATCATTAAAAATGCTATTCAAGCTATTCCTACCGAGAGAAAAGGAAAGATAACTATTGACCTGTATAAAGAAAAAGACAACTCCATTATTAAAATTACAGATAATGGGATAGGTATCTCGGATGAAATGAAAACCAAAGTTTTTTCACCTAATTTTACAACTAAAAGTTCCGGTACCGGACTAGGTCTGGCTATTTCATCAAATATGATTCAAGCGTTTAATGGTAAGATTTATTTTGTTACAAAAATAAATGTAGGAACTTCATTTTATGTCGAAATACCATTGATGCGAATAAAAGAGAATTATAACGGTCAAAAAAGAGTTTCTCTTGATGATTGATATATTATTTACCTTTACCTTTTACTAAAACCAATAGAGTATAAAAAAGAATCTTAATGTCCAAACTCAGAGACATATTTTCAAGATATAAAAGATCAAACTTCATCCTCTGTAGCATTTGTTCAACATTTGAAGCATATCCGTATTTCACCTGCCCCCATGATGTTATACCAGGTCTGACATTTAATAGTTTCTTGTAATGGGGAGCCTTTAATGCTATTTTATCAATATAATATTTTCTTTCTGGTCTTGGTCCTACAAGAGACATATCTCCTTTCAATACATTCCAAAATTGAGGCAATTCATCCAATCTGTATTTACGCATCGTAGCACCCCATTTTGTAACACGATCATCATTTTCATGAGATAGTTGTGGTTCTCCGTTTTCAGCACCAACTACCATTGATCTGAATTTTATAATATCGAAAGGTTTACCTTTTAAGCCGATTCTTTCCTGTTTATAAAAAATAGGTCCTTCGGAAGATAATTTGACTCTTATAATAATATATAGGTATAATGGAGAAAGAACTATAAATGCAAACAGACTAACAAAGACATCTAATGCCCTCTTTATCTTTTTTTCCCATTTTGGCATTAATTCCCTATTGATTTCAAGTAAAACGGCACCATAAACATGATTCATTTTTACATTTCCTAATAAAATATGATACATGTCAGGTATGATTTTTATCAGGATCTCCTGCTCAAAATCAAAAAGAAAATTAATGATTTTATTTACTTTTGAATGTTCAGAAGATTCTACTGCAATTATGACTTCTTCTACATGCTCTTTTTTGATTATTTTACCAATATCTTCAATATTGCCTAATTTTGGTAAATATTTTTCGAGTTCATTTTTGCTGTTGCCGTTTGTGTTTACAAATCCTACGAATTTATAACCCAGTTTGTATGGGATACTATTTAATTCTTCATATAATTTTAAACTGTTATTATTACCACCTATTAATAAGGTATTGAAGGAAACTTTATTTGACTTAATATCATTCTTAAACCTTGTCAGTATCGAAATTCGAATAAAACTTGTAATTATAAAGTGCAGAATAAATAGTACTGCAAATGAATGAAATGTGCTTATGTATTTTAATACGAAATCATTCCTCAGTAATGTAAATAATATGATTGTAGTCCCTAATAAACTAAGCCAGAATGTTCTTTTTAAGGTAGCAAAACGAGAAAACCGGTAGACATCTTTGTACTTGTCTAAAATACTGTATAAAAGCAACCAAAATACCGGAATGAAAATAATACCGTAATAAAATTTAGGATCATTGATAATTTGTAAAATAGAAAACTTATCAGTTTCAATATATTTCCTGAAACAGAAAAATATTGACCATGATAATAGTGCAGCAAAATAATCACCTAATCCATAATATAAAATCCCCTTTGTCTTTGTGTCTAGTCTCATTTTCGAGAATATAGTAATTTAATGTTATCTAAATATATAGTAGATGTTCCGTTTGTTTTATCATAAGTGGTTTTAAAATATATTCTGTATGATTCCAAACCGGAATCCTGAATCTTTTTTGTAAGATTTAAGTATATTTTATTCCAATTTTCTTGCTGTTTTAATAATATAAAGTCCGATTTGTATTCACTGCCATTAATATCTTTACCGGAAATTCCTACAACAAGTTCATTATCTCCTTTATAATCCATTTCCATATATACTAAATTACCTTTATCAGGTAAATTATAATAATCGCTTTTTGTCGTAGTTTCTATATTATTGTGTTCTGTATTCAATTCGATTATTCCACATTTTTTCCCTGACCTGGGGTTTTCTTCAGATATTTTTATTTTAGTAAAACTGTCACCATCTACTTCTTTATTGAAAATATTTCCGTTCTCGAAGTCCTCAATAAAAATAAAATCTGCATGATTTACATAATGAAAAACAGCAGTGATAGTGTCTATCTCTCCTGCTTTTAAAGGCTCTGTAAGCTGGATTTCCCTATATAAAAAATAATTTTCTATATCTTGTTTTATACCATTATCCCTTATACCTGGGACTAATATTATTTCAGCAGTAGAATAATCTGATGCTATTACCGGAATTAATTCCTTTTTATTGAATACACCGGTAGAAAGACCATTTACATAAACCCAAATATCAGTTATATTATGTGTAGGAGCACCTTGAGTAGTGTTATTGGTCTCCAATGCTATCTTATCAATATAAATGTATGCAGGTATTTCTGCACTGTCTTCATTACAGGAATATTGGATTATTGTTAGGAAAAGAAATATAAAAGCATATTTTATAGTGAACTTGTATATCATCCGGTTTTTATTTTATTTAAAATATCTTCCGCCAGTTTTACTGCACGGTATCCATCAAGAGCATCTACTCTTGTGGGTTTATTTTCAATAATAGAATAATAAAACTCATTTAGCTCATCTAATATTGAGTTATTGGTATCTTTTTTTACAAAAATATTTTTTGCAAAGATATTGTTTTCTTTGTCAGGTTTCAAGGAATAAAAATATTTATTTATTTCTTTTTTTGCAAGATCCAGTTCGTAGTATCCTTTTGTTGTCCATATTTTGAGATTTCTTTGCATAAACGGATGAATAATACTTGAATTTAATACTGCTGTATTTCCTTGTTCAAATATCAGAGAAGCTGAGCCGAATTCAATATTATCTCCGAATTTTATTAATCCCGATGCTTCAATCGAATTGATTTTATTGCCCATAATAGCCAGTATAAGGTCTATATCGTGAATCATCAAGTCAAAAATAACCGAAACATCAGTTCCCCTCGGATTGTAAGGTGATAGTCTGTTGGCTTCAATTTTTATGATTTTCTCTTTTTTTAATTCGTTTATGTCAACTGCAGGATTAAAGCGTTCGATATGACCAACCTGAAACTTTATATCTGTTTTTTGGAGCATCTGTATAATTTCAGATGCCTGCTTGGAATTGGAAGTCATCGGTTTTTCAACAAAAACATGTTTTCCGGATAAAATGGCCTTTTTTATCAAATTATAATGATAAATAGTTGGCGTTGTTATATCAATAGCATCTACATCTTTTATTAGTGCTTCAACATTGTCATACTTTTTTATTCCGGTTTTTTTTTCAATTTCTATTGCTTTTTGTTCATCGGAATCATAAAATCCTATGAGATTGAATTGTGTATTTAAAATATTATTTAAGTGAAAAGATCCGAAATATCCTAATCCGACCAATCCTATGTTAACTTTTTTCATTTTGTTTGTGTTTCATTTAATTGTGATTATTCAAATAGAATTTTTAAAGATTAAAAATAAGTGATTTTCAGTTAAAATAGTTCTATCTGAGTATTTATATATAATAATAACGAAAGTAATATAAAAATATTCATTAATTGAAGATATTATTTGTTAGTTATTGTCTGTATGGAATCATCATAAATTCATAACAATTACTTCCGAATAAAAAAATGGTTCCATGTTCTAAATTTGAAAAGAAGAAGATTAAAAAGCAAAAGGAAATAATGGTGAATTATCAGGGTACGAAATTATTGCGGGAAAATGAAAATCACTAAAAATATCATGATTTGACCTAGTATTAGAATTAATATGCAAAAAATCACCTAAATATACAAATGGTCATATTGCTAAATAAAATATATAACATCATAAAACATTGATATACAATAAGATGATATTTTGCGCTTATTTTTGGCATTCTATTTGCATAATACATATCGAGAATCCTTGTGAACTTGGGATTTTCATTGAACTTAATAGTAGTAAATTTTTTTAAAATGGCAGAATACAAAATAGTTATAGCTGATGAGCACAGTTTATTTTTAGACGGCTTGGAGAAAATTCTGGAAATGAATGAATCTCCCGGTTATAAAGTAATTGCCAAAACGAATTCAGGTAAAGACCTGATTTCAATCATTAAGAATTCAGAAGTAGATGCAGTTTTATTTGATATTAATTATGTTGATATTGAACCTGAAGAGTTAATTGGTCAGATAAGAAAAATCAAAAGAGGAGTTAAATTATTTGTTCTTAGTGCTTATGGAGACATGAAATTAGTAAAAACTTGCTTTAGGCTGGGGATTGATGGTTATATGTTGAAGTCTAGTGATAATCAAACTCTTTTTAAAGGTTTGAATGATATTTTTAGCGGACAGATATTTGTCGGTGAAAATATTAAATTATCACCTGAGCTAAATGGTAATGGGAAAACGCTTTTGAATTCTACTAAAAAAAAAATGATTCCGGTAGACAGATTCCTTTTAAGACAATCTTTGACGAAAAGGGAAAAAGAGATTTTGGGGTTTATATATAATGGCTTGAGCAATAAGTTGATTTCCGAGCGATTATTTATAAGTGAACATACGGTTAGTGTTCACCGGAAGCATATTATGAAAAAATTAAGTGTCAAAAATGCAGGAGAACTACTGGATTTAATTGACAAACACGATATTTTGATTAGATAAAATTTATTTTTAAGCACTCAATCAGAGTGTTTACATTCAAAAGAGAGTATAAAGATGCTTGAATTGAAATGATAAATTGAACTTTCATGAGTATTCTGATTTAATCCATCTGATTCATAGGATTGAATTATTATTTTGTAATCAATAAATTTTTATAATACTCATGAAAAACAAGAAATTTACACCCAAGCTTTATACGGGATTCCTTAATGGATTTGTCGTATTAATGTTTTTGTTTGCATTTATGGGAGTGCAAAGTCTTTCTGCACAGACACAGGATTGCCCATTAAGTTGTAATGACATGGTTCAAGTTTCACTTGATGACGAATGTCTTGCAATTATTACACCTGAAATGATAATTGAAGGTGAAAATGATACGATTACCTGCGGATATGAAATATACACTATTGTTGATGAAAACAATAATGTAGTAGGTCATTCTGACGGTACAGGTAATTGGATTTTGGACGGTGATGCCAACCCTGATTATACTTATAAAACACTTATGGCTACCGTAGGTTTTCAAAACGACCATAACAACAGTTGTATGGGAGGATTAAGATTGGAAGATAAAATAGCTCCGACCTTAAGATGCCTTGATACTGTTTATGTGGCTTGTAGTGAAGATCTTAGTGATTATTTGAATACCGATACGGATGCCAGATATAAATATACTGGTACGGATCCCATTGTGCCAAGTGTAGGACCAAATTTATTTGGTTTTCCTTTTACTATTTCTCCCGGTAACGATGCGGATATTCCTTTCGATGTGAATAATAAAGCTAATCAGTCTGAGATTATTACTTTTGTTCAGGCTTTATTATCCATGAATTCATCTTCTAATGTCACAGTGGAGATCCAAGCGCCTACGGAAAATTCTCCTAATACCTTGAATTCTCCTTATAAAGATGATTACTTCTATGGCATACAAGCTGATGATCAATATGTTGGTGGATTATGGCATATAATTATTCACAATAATAGTGCTTATGACGTAACAGTGACAGATGCCCAGCTTAGAATTAATAGTGTAGGATTTTTACGTATTGGTAATGGTGTTATTGTTAATGATAATTGTCATCTTGATGAAGCAGTAGTTGAAGTTATAGCTGATTATACTACTCCGAATGATACTTCATGCGCTTCTTATTTTCAGGAAAGAATAATAAAATATCAAGGAACGGATTGGAGAGGAATGAAAACGCCTGTTTGTGAACATGTAATCAGATGGGAACACAATGGCTTTGACGATATGGAATGGCCTCATAATTGGGATGGAATCGATAACCCTCCATTGTCTTGTAATGGACATTTTATGCAAGCTACTCCCGGAGGTGATTTTACTGAAACCAATCAAATATGGGATACGAATGGAGATGGATATCCTCAGCCTGAGGAGATTGACGTACCTACAATTGATGGAAATCCTATTTGGCCTAATGCCGGTTATTGTATGTTGAATGTTATATATACAGATGAGGTGTTTGAGATTTGTCCCGGATCATTTAAAGTATTGAGAAAATGGACTGCTTATGATATGTGCGAACCCGGAGCTGATGATTGTTGCAATAATGACGCCAATCCAAGAAGCCATTATCAATTGATAAAAGTTATAGATAATACTCCTATAACTTTTGAGACCAATCATGTCGGTTATGTGGAAGTAAGCGCAAATCCATTTGATTGTTCGGCTTGTGTTACTCTTCCTGTTCCGATTATTCAAAACTACGGTTGTAGTGAGGGCTATACTTATGAAGTAGGGTACTGTCCTACAGGTAACGGAATATTTGAATATTTTGATAATATAACCTCACATGTAGTAAACGGAGAAACCGTATATACTATTTGTGATTTGCCGGTAGGTGAAACATGTGTTAGATATACGGTTACGGATCTCTGCGGTAATAAATCTTACGGGACATTAACAGTGAGAGTAATTGATGATATTCCTCCTATTCCGGTTTGTGATGAACATACGGTAGCAACAGTTACCACTGATTGTACCGCTAGGGTATATGCAGAAACATTTGATGACGGTAGTTTTGATAATTGTTCCGATGTACATTTCCAGGTTGCCAGAATGAGAGGTTCTTCTTCGATAGGACCATTTGGAGATTATGCTGATTTTGGTCAGTCTGATGTTGGAAAAACTTCCCAGGTTGTCCTTAAAGTTATAGATGAAGAAGGTAACTGGAATACATGTATGGTTGAAGTTTATGTTGATGATAAGATTCCTCCTACAATTAATTGTCCTGATAATGTGAATATCGATTGTAATGTTGACCCTCATGATGTAGATTTAACCGGAGGGGAAGCGGATTATTGGGATAATTGTGGTGCTACTTTGACTCACGAAGATTTCGGATCTTTAAATCAATGTAATGTCGGAACTATAAGAAGAAAATGGACAGTAACTGATAATGGAGGTAAAACAGCTACTTGCACACAATATATTTATATTGAAAATTATCATCCTTTCAAAATGCGTCCAAGGGACTGGCCCAGAGATGTAACAAACTTGCTTGGTTGTAGTGATGCTGATACAGATCCGTCTAATACGGGTGAACCTGATTTGAGCAATGACGATTACTGTAGTATGGTAGCCTCAACTTATTCAGATAGAATATTTAATGTAGTGGATGGTGCTTGTTATAAGATATTGAGAGATTGGTCAGTTATTGATTGGTGTCAATATGGTGATGATCCTGTATTTTTAGGACTTCCCGGACATCCTTATGAAGGAATGTGGGTGCATACTCAGATTATTATGGTAAATGATTATAATGCTCCTGTTATTACTTCCGATTGTGACAATCAAACAATATGTGCATATAATTCGGATTGTACAGGGGATGTGACTTTAGTTGCTGAAGCAGATGATGAATGTACTCCCGATGATGAATTGGTTTGGTCATATAGGGTAACAGGTCCAAATTTGCAATATCCTATAGTAGGAAACACAAATACATTTAATAAAAGCCACATGGAATTGGGCTGGTATGATATACATTGGACAGTGGAAGATAAGTGTGGAAATATTAGCGAATGTAGCTATTCTTTCAAAGTTGAAGATTGTAAAAATCCAACTCCTCTGTGTTATAGTGAAATAACAACAGTGCTTATGCCGACAACAGATCCTAGAATGGTATCTATAAAAGCCAGAGATTTTGACAGGGGAAGTGATGATAATTGCGATCGTGGTTCTACTTGCGAAGAATGTAATACCGACCTGAGATTCTCTTTCTCAGGAACAGATCCTTATGATAGTACCAGAACATTTACAGAAGATGATGAAGGTTTGCACACTTTGGATATGTGGGTATGGGATCAAGCGGGAAACAAAGACTTCTGTACCGTAACCGTATATATTCAGGATAATGTTGCAGGTGCAAATGCTATGCTTGCCGGACAGATAATAACGGAAGATGATAAAAAAGTTGAAAATGCCAGCGTTAAATTAGAAGATATGGACGTACATGAGACACAATCCGTTAAAACAAATGGTGATGGTTTCTTTGAATTCTCAGTGCCAATGGAAAGAGATTATAAACTCCAGGCGGAAATGAATGATAATTATCTTAATGGG